>JAKCDN010000024.1 GCA_021841795.1 Acidobacteriota bacterium
CACCAGCTCTTCAACCTTTTCGGTGACCAGGTCTTCACGCTCGCTCTGGAAGCCGAGGCCCTGCTTCTTCTGCAGGTGCCGCGCGCCGATGTTCGAGGTCATGATGAGGATGGTGTTCTTGAAGTCTACGGTGTTGCCGAGGCCGTCGGTCAACTGACCGTCCTCAAAGACCTGGAGCAGGATGTTGAAGACATCCGGGTGCGCCTTCTCGATCTCGTCGAGCAGGACAACCGAGTACGGCGAACGCTTGACGCGCTCGGTGAGCTGGCCGCCCTCCTCGTAGCCGACGTAGCCCGGAGGCGAACCGATGAGCTTCGAGACCGAGTGCTTCTCCATGAACTCCGACATATCGAAGCGGATGAGGGCCTTGTCGGAGCCGAAGAGGAACTGGGCGAGGGTGCGCGCCATTTCGGTTTTGCCGACGCCGGTGGGGCCGAGGAAGAGGAACGAGCCGATGGGCCGGTGCGGAGACTTGAGCCCGGCGCGGCTGCGGCGGATGGCGCGGGCAAGAGCGGAGATGGCCTTGTCCTGCGAGATCACGCGCTTGTGCAGCTCTTCTTCGACGCGCAGCAGCTTCTGCGTCTCTTCTTCCTTGATGCTGGTGACGGGCACGCCGGTCCAGCGGCTGACGACATCTTCAATGTCCTCGCGGGTGACGATGCCGGCGGCCGAGTCGTCGAGGTGGTACTTGTCGCGCAGGGCGCGCAGGTTCTCGCGCTCCTTGCGTTCCTCGTCGGAGTAGAAGCGGGCCTTTTCAAACTCGTGATTGGCGATGGCCGAGTCCATGCGGTGCACGATGAACTTGATGCGCTTCTGGACCTCGGTGATCTCCTCGGGCAGCGAGGTCTGGCGCAGCTTGACGCGCGCGCCGGCCTCGTCGATCAGATCGATGGCCTTGTCGGGCAAAAAGCGGTCGGGGATATAGCGGTTGGAGTGCGCCACGGCAAACTCCACCGCGCCGTCGGTGTAGCTGACGGCGTGGAACTTCTCGTAGCGGTCCTTGATGCCCATGATGATCTTGATGGCGTCGGACTCGTTGGGCGGCGGCACCTTCACGGCCTGGAAGCGCCGCTCGAGCGAGCGGTCCTTCTCGATGGACTTGCGGTACTCGCCGGGGGTGGTGGCGCCGATGCACTGGATCTCGCCGCGCGAGAGCGCGGGCTTGAGGATGTTCGCCGCATCGAGCGAGCCCTCGGCCGAGCCTGCGCCGACGAGGGTGTGCAGCTCGTCGATGAAGACGATGGAGTTCTGATTCTCCATCAGCTCTTTCATGATGGTCTTGAGCCGCTCCTCGAACTGGCCGCGGTACTTGGTTCCGGCCACGATCAGCGAGAGGTCGAGCGCCAGCACGCGCTTGTCGGCCAGGAAGCTGGGCACCTCGCCGTCGGCGATGCGCTGGGCGAGGCCTTCGACGATGGCGGTCTTGCCCACGCCGGGCTCGCCGATGAGCACGGGATTGTTTTTGGTGCGGCGGCAGAGGATCTGGATGGCGCGCTCGAGCTCGCCTTCGCGGCCCACGAGGGGATCGAGCTGGCCGTCCATGGCGGCCTGGGTGAGGTCGCGGCTGAACTCGGCCAGCAGGCTGGACTCGCGCTGACGCTGCTGCGGCGGGGCTTTTTCCTGGGTGACGCGGGCCAGCTCGTCGCGGATCTGCGCCAGCTTGAGGCCGCGCTCCTGCAGGATCTCCGAGGCGAAGCACTTTTCTTCGCGCAACAGGCCCAGGAGCAGGTGCTCGGTGCCGATGTGTTTGTGGCCGAGGCGCTCGGCTTCTTCGGCGGCGTAGGCCAGCACCCGCTTGCACTCGTTCGAAAGGGGCAGGTCAACGCTGGTGGAAACCTTCTCGCGGATGGTCGTGTGGGCTTCAATCTGCTTGCGGATGGACTCCACCGAGGCGTGCGAGCGCAGGAAGCGGTTGGTTAACGCCTTGTCTTCGCGCAGCAGCCCGAGCAGCAGGTGCTCGGTCTCAATGTACGGCGAGCCGAACTGACTGGCTTCGTAGCGCGCGAAGAAGATCACGCGCCGTGCCTTCTCCGTATACCGTTCGAACATGAATGGCTCCCTTGGATCGAGGCCGCCCGCTGGAGTTGCCGTCCGGTGGAACCGGCTTCGGCACTGGAGCGTACGTCCTTGCTGTTGCACTGCCGCCGGAGGGGATCAAAAAGAAGAGGACTCCGCTCCGAACGGCTCTCCTGGATGGGGCGCGGACTATGCCGGCCTTGCCTGCCGGCCGGCGTAACCGGTCCGGCTGGCGTCCATCCCGCCTCAGCAGCCTGACTGGGGAAACTGTGCGCGGGCTGCTGTCTATAAGACTGCTGAAACCGACAAAATGATGCAGATCAGCAGGAGAGTCAGGGGTTAAGTTTGAGGCTGCGGAGCTTCAGCGAGCGCCGTCAACCCACCGTTGGCAAGACGAAGAATGCGCGTACAGCGTTGAGCCAGTTCCATATTGTGCGTGACCAGGATGGAGGTAAGGCCGTGGCCGGCGTGCAGGCGCTCGATCAGCTCGAAGACGCGGGAGGCGGTGGCGCTGTCAAGGTCGCCGGTCGGCTCGTCGGCCAGCAGCAGACGGGGTGAGCAGACGAGGGCGCGGGCGAGGGCGATGCGCTGCTGCTCACCGCCGGAGAGTTCGCCGGGCCTGTGCGTTCCGCGGTCTTCCAAGTCCACCTCTTTCAGCCAGCCTGAGGCAGTTTCCAGCGCCTCATTCCGGCCCATGCCCCGCGCCAGAAGCGGCATGGCCACGTTTTCCTGGGCCGTGAACTCCGGCAGCAGGTAATGAAACTGCCAAACGTAGCCAATCTCGCGGTTGCGAAAGGCCGCTGCCTCTCGGGGACGCAGAAGAGCCACGTTGGTTGAGGCGCAGTATACCGTTCCCGCGGAAGGAGCATCAAGCGCGCCCAGCATGTGCAAAAGTGTGCTTTTTCCCGCGCCGGACTGGCCCACGATGGCCACCAGCTCGCCGGGGGCTACGCGGAGGTTGAGATTGTCAAAGAGAAGCAGCTCGCCGCGGGCGGTGCGATAGGACTTGCGCAGGCCTTCGACGCGAATGATGGGATCAGAGGCGGAGGACGCGGGATTGTCGTGGGCTCCGGATGCCCGCAACTGTGTTTCCCGCGCGGCGCGGGAAGCCTGTGGGGCAGCCGCTGGAGGCGAATGCATCATCCGGTTGCTTTTATTTTACATGGCCGCGGCGGCTCTGCCGGCGATCGGCGCAGGCATGGGCTCCGTGACGCCGGCGCGCTGGCGACGGCGGAGAAACGAGGGGGATGAGCGCAGGCGATGGAGCGTCGGGAGGCGGCGGCAGACGGGCCGCGCCCTTAAATTCCCGCGCCCCGAGACGGCTTTGTCCTGCGCGCCTTCGGCCGCGCAGCATGGGCACGCGCGCTGCCGGCGCGTACGCTCCCGGCCGCAGGCCGCGCCGGCGCGGCGCCCGTCCATGCCCGCGCCCGCGCCAGCGCCAGCTCCGCCACCCGCTCCACAATCCACTGGAAGTGCGTCTCGCCCACCGAGTGCACATCGGCGTCGGGCACCGGATTCATGAAGTCGATCGCGTACGGCACTCCCGCCTTCACCGCAAACTCGACCGAGTTCAGGTCGTAGCCCAGTCCGCGGCAGAGCTTCATCGCGTCTTCTTCCATCTTTCTCCACAGCAGGCGCGCGTGCAGTGTCCGCGGCCGCGCGGCGTCGCGGGCATAGCGCTCGGCGTGCGGCCGGCGCGGATCGTAGGGCATGATCCGCACCTTCTTCCGCCCCACTACAAAGCAGCGGAAGTACTCCGTATACTCCACCGCCTTCTGCAGCACCATGCACAGGTCGCGCGAGCGGTCGAAGGCGCGGAAGAACTCCTCGCGTCCCCGCACCTCGTGCACATCCCGCCACCCGCCGCCGTCGATCGGCTTCAGAAATCCGTGCTCGCCCACGGCGGCAAACACGGCATCCCAGTCCAGCGGAAACTCCAGGTTGCGCATGGAGCGGTCGCTGGTCCCGTTCGGCAGTTCCTTGTGCGGCAGCAGCACAGTCGGCGGCACCGCCACCCCCAGCCGCCGGGCCAGCGCGTAATTGAAAAACTTGTCGTCCGCCGCGGCGCGAAACGGATCGTTGATCACCGCCGCGCCGCCCAGCGCGGCATGCTTGAGATACGCGCGGTAAAACGGCACGTCGTGCGAGATGCGATCCACGATCACGGAGTAAGGCCCGGTCTGCTCCGCTTCCACCGCGCCCGTAAGCACGAACTCCGCGCGAATGCCAGAAGCATTGCGCGCGTTCACCCTCTCCACAAATGCGCTCGGAAAACTGTTCTCCACGCCGAACAGGATGCCGATCTTCTTCATGCGCCGGTCCTCCGCGCGTCCGCTCTTCGCCGCCGCGGCGCGTTCGGCCTCAAAACCACTGCAGCGCGGCGCCGGCGATCGGAGGCCGCGGCTTGAGAGCTGCCCCGCCGGGCGCTCCACTAAAGCGCGCCCGCGGCCAGCCCTCGCTCTTTTGCGTCCCGGAGTCAGGCCGGGGCGCTGCTCCTGCTACTGCATCTCCACAATCTGCCGCAGCTGCGCAAGATGGTTCAGATCGTGGCCCGCGATCATCTCCAGTACGGTCTGGAAGGTCATGACGCCGCGCACCGGATGCGTCACCGTTCTGCCCGCGGCTCCGGGCATGACGGCGTGAATCAGGTGCAGATTCCACTTGCGCAACTCCGAAAATGTCTCCAGGGCCAGCGCCGGCGGAACTCCCGCATACTGCGCCGCCCACTTGTCCTGATCGAAGGGCTGAATCGTCGGCCCGTCCTCGGCCAGCGCCTGCCGCAGCCGGAATCCGAAGGCCATCTCGCAATCCGCCATGTGGCACACAATCTCAGCCGCGCTCCACTTTCCCGGCGCCGGCCTCCTGGTCTGCTTCGATCCCAGCACCTCCAGATCTTCGGCAAGCGCGTCCGGGGTCTGGGCCAGAATCGTCTCTACCGGCCGCCCATCCAGAAACTTCTCGTATGGATTCTGCTGACTCATCAAAAAAATCTCCTCGAAAAAAGCGTGGAACCCGCCGCTCCGCTGCCCTCGGCGCCTCGTACTCGCGGTCCCTGCCTTAAAGATACTTCAGCGCCATCCGCTGCCATGTCGGCCAGTCGTGGGAATTTTCTTCCTCCCACACATCGAACCGGTGCGGAATTCCCTTCTCCGTCAAAATCCGGTCGAGCTCCTGATTCTGCGCCAGACACTGGTCGTCCCGCCCCGCAGCCAGCACATACGTGTTTCTCCGCATCCGGTCCAGATACCGCCGCTCCTCGAGCCGCGGCAGGTAGTGCGTGGGCAGATGAAAGTAGCAGTTCTGGTCGTAGTAGCCATCAAGAAACCCGCTCAGGTCGTAGACGCCCGACAGGGAAAGAAACCCGCTGAAGATCTCCGGATGCCGCAGCGCGATGTTCACGGCGTGGTAGCCGCCGAAGCTGACGCCCATGGCCACCAGGCGCGCATCGCCGTTCTTCTGCCGGATCAGCGGCGCCACCTCGGCCAGCAGGTAGGCTTCGTACTGCTGGTGGCGCTGCACCCGCCGCACCGGCGTCACCCTGCGGTTGTACCAGCTCTCCCGGTCCACGGAATCGACGCAGAACAGTTGCACTGCGCCGGCGTCCAGCCGGTCCGCCAGCGCGGCCGTCATGCCGCGGTCTTCAAAGTCGAAGAAACGGCCGCCGGAGGTGGGAAAGACCAGCACCGGCAGCCCGCCCTGGCCGAAGACAAGCAGTTCCATCGAGCGTCCAAGCCGCTCCGAGCGCCATTCGTGATATTCGCGGTTCATGCGTTTATAAGTCCGGGGAATAGCGCGGCTCGTCATCCACGCGCGGCCGCCGGTACAACTGGTTAGAATAAGCGAGCCGGGCGGATGCCGCGATTTTCAAAGAAGACCGGGCACAGAAAACTCGCGCGTCTGTGCGCCGGGCGCCGCCTGTGGCGGCCCGATCCGAGTCGAGGCTGGGTTGCGCTTCGGCGCCGGCGGCCGCATCCGAAAGGGGTCGATTCGGCCTCGGCCTGGCCGGCAACGCCGGCGATTTGCCTCCGAGCCCCCGTTTCGGCGATACTTAACTGTCGTGATGTGTGCGGCCGGGCGCATCTGTCCGGCCCTTGTTTTGCAGGAGCCGCTTCGATCGGATGCAAGTCAGCTTCTGCCCCGAAGCCCGCAAGACACACGAAAAGCTCCAGAAACCTGAAAGGAAACACAAATCCCGTGGTCATGATTCGTCTGGCGCGCGTTGGCGCCCGCAAGCAACCCTACTATCGCGTGGTCGTTATTGAGAAGGATCGCGCCCGCAACGGCCGCTCCATCGAGGTGGTCGGCACCTACAATCCCCGCACCAATCCGGCGACCGTGGACCTGAAGCACGAGCGCATCGCCTACTGGCGCGGTAAAGGCGCGCAGTTCTCGCCCACCATGGCCAAGCTCGCGGCCGCCCATCCGGCTCCCGCTGTGGCCGCGTCCGACTCGGCGGCAGCCTGATCCTGCCCTGGGTCTCCTACCATCCGGTCGGATTTCTGTTTGGCCAATGCCGGGTGCAAGTCTTTGCATCAAGAAGGAATACGTGTTATTCTTCGCGCACGGTCCAAGAGTTCAAATCTTAGAACGTAGATGGTCAGAGGCAAGATCATGACCCAGGCTGAAATGGTGCAGGTTGATGAATTGGTCCGTGAGATCGCGCGGGCTCTGGTAGATGAACCCCAGGCCGTTGAAGTCGAATCGGTCAACCGTGAGGACAACACGGTACTCCGGCTTCGCGTAGCGGCACAGGATGTAGGCAAGGTGATCGGCAAACAGGGGCGTACCGCACGTTCGGTGCGCACCATCCTGGGCGCCGTCAGCATGAAGCTGCACCACCGCTATACGCTCGACATCCTGGAAGAGGACGACGAAGGCTAGCGGCATCGCGCCCCTGTGGCCCGTGCCCTTCGGGTGCGGAGGTATACGTGCCGGATTCGCCGGAAGACTGGGTTTGGCTGGCGCGCATTCTCCGCCCGCAGGGCCGCAAAGGCGAGCTCCTCGCCGAGATTCTCACCGATTTCCCTGAAAAGTTCGCGGAACGCAGGCAGTTGTTTCTGCTGCCTGTCCCCGCGGCAGGATCGGCTCCTGCACCACCCCGCGCCGTGGAGCTGGTCCATCACTGGCTGCACAAGGGAGCCGTCGTTCTCCACTTCGCCGGCATTGACTCCATCTCCGCCGCCGAAGCCCTCAAAGACCTGATCGTGGCCATCCCCCGCGCCCAGCGCGCCCCGCTGGCCGAGGGCGAAGTCTACGTGGGCGACCTCATCGGCTGCAGCCTCGTCGATCTCTCCGGCCCCGCGCCCGTCACCGTGGGCGTCATTGACCAGGTCGACCGCGACGCCGGGCCCGCGCCCCTGCTTGTCCTCCACGGTCCGCAGGGCGAGATCCTCATTCCCTTCGCCGCATCCTATCTGCGCAAGATCGACCTCGAAGCCAGGCGCGTCGAGATGTCGCTGCCCGAAGGCCTGACCGACCTGAACGCCTGAACTGCCGCGCCCATGGTCAACCGGGCTAGCGCGGCCCCACCGGCCGCCACACTCCGCCCGTCTTCACCGCCATCTGCAACGGCCGCGGCGGACCCTTCGGCGGCACCGTCACTTCAATCCAGAGCTCCTGCCCCGCCTGCAGCGGCAACGGGCTCCGCGCCCGGTCGGAGACAAAATAGTCGGTCACCTCGGCGAGCCGCATCTGGTTGCAGGGCTGGCCGGCGCTGCCCTCCACTTCTTCGCCGGACGGTCTCTCCTGATCCCCGATGGCCACCGCGGTCAGGGCGCCGTTCACCACCTTCAACCGCGCCCGAAATCGGGTCGTATTCTGCTTGAGCATGTACGGCCCCGGCTTCACCGCTCCGCTGAAGTCGCGCGGAAACGCCGCCTCCGCCGCCGACGGCAGCGTGCTCTGGCATCCGTCCACCGTGAGCCGCAGCGCCAGGTAGCGTCCCCGCATCGGCAGCTCCGGATCGACGGCCTGCGCCCGCGTCCACACCCGCGGGCATCTCCAGCGCTGGTACAGATACTTGCCCGCGATGGCTGAGACCATCGCCAGTTGAATGACCAGCAGCGCCACCGAGGCCGCGGAGAGCGTAAACCGTCCCAGCTTCATCGCCCGCCCTCCATCCGCGCCGCGGCCGGCTCCTCCGGCGCTCCCATCCCGGCCAGAATCCGCCGCCGCATCTTTTCAAGCGCCCAGCCCCCGGCCAGAAACAGCACGCCCAGGCCGATCAGCCCCAGCGAGCGGTCCAGCTTGTTGAAGATGTCGCTGAAGTAGAACCACCCCACCGCGCCGGCAAAGCCCACAATCCCCAGGTTCACCAGCGCGCGCGAAACCTGGCGCACGCCCCACCAGCACAGAAACACCGCAAACCCCGCCACCAGCAGGTGCGCCGCCAGATTGGGCTGCTCCAGAACGTAGCTTCCGCTGCCTCCGCCGGATAACGGGTAGGTTTGCGTCACGGAGTGATAGCACCACGGCAGCGCCGTGGCATACAGCAGCGAAACCGCGATCGGAATCAGTCCCCTGTGCCCGTGGAATGCGGCCACGAGCAGCGGCGCCGCCGCAATGGCAAGCCACGCCCATACCCGTGTGCCGAAGGGAATGAACGACTGCGCCGAAGTCCATGAGACCCAGTTGGCAATCATGGCCGCGCTGCCCGCCGTCACGCCGATGACGCTCACCGCAAACAGCACGCCGCGCACCACCTTGCGGCGCGAGCGGGCAAAGAACGTCAGGTAAAGCATCGCCCATACAAAGCCGAGCCGGCCCAGGTAAACCCCCACGCCGATATCGCCCTGCATGCGATAGCTCAGTTCGCTCGAGATCCACGCCGGCAGCAGCAGCAGCGCCAGCGTCTGCTGCGCCTGGTCGCGCAGCAAGACCCAGCCCGCCAGCGCGGCCAGGGCCCACAACAGGACCGCCGCCGGCCAGTGCTCCTGGATATTGAAGATCTGCCCCACCAGCGCGATCGCCGCCCCGGTGGCGATGGTTCCCACCGCGTGCAGCGCCGTGCCGAGCCCCTCGAAGCCGGCGCGCGTCAGCCCTCCGGCCAGGTGAAACACCGCAACCATCGCCAGCGCCAGCGCGAACCGCCCCGCCGGGCTCAGTTCGTCCCAGTGGGCGGAGACAAACAGGGCCACGCCGCAGGCCAGCAGGATGGCGCCCATGATCAGCCCCGTCACCACCAGCCAGCGCAGTCCCGCCGGCGTGCCGCCCGCTGCCGCGATGCCCGATGGCGCCGCCGCCCGGTCGTTCTCCGCGCTCCCGGTCTCGCAGGCGCGAATGCGCGCCGCCGTCTCCGCATCGATTGCGCCCGCCGTCTGCCAGCGCTTTAACAGAACTTCAATATCCGCCATGGCGATTTGTGCACCATCATAGGCCGGGAGCGGCTTTTTTTGAAAGTGCTCTGCCTCACAAAACGTTAAAAAATCCGGCCGAAACGCCGCGTCAGAGAGCGGCCGGATCTGCCCGCGGCGCGTGCCCCGCGTTTGCCCCGTCCGCATTCCCGCTCTCTGGTACCGCCCACCCCGCCCGCGTTAAAGTTTGGAGAGATCCGCTCCTTCTGCACGGCCTCCCGCATCTTATATCTGCCAACCCGCAATTCTGAGGTGATCCTATTTACAATGCCAGAGCCTACGCTGTTTCCAGCGCCACTTCATCACGGAGGATTCACACCATGGAAATCAAACGCGCAGGAACCCAGCCCTCCACCAAAGGACCGGAGGACTGGTTTACCGGCATCGTCCACATCGACCGCCTTCAGTCCGCGCCGGACCCGGCCCGCGTCGAGTGCGCCAGCGTCACCTTCGAGCCCGGAGCCCGCACCGCCTGGCACACCCATCCCCTCGGCCAGACCCTGATCGTCACCGCCGGCTGCGGCCGCGTGCAGCGCTGGGGCCAGCCCATTGAGGCTATCTGGCCCGGCGATGTGGTCTGGTTCGCTCCCGGCGAGAAACACTGGCACGGCGCCGCGCAAACCACGTCCATGACCCACATCGCCATCCAGGAGCGCCTCAACGGCGCCACGGTCGAATGGCTGGAAAAGGTCACCGATCCGCAGTACAACGACTGAGCGGCCCGCCGCGCCAAAGCTGCGGCCGCCGGCTTTGGCGCAGCCCGCCATCCCTTTCCGCCCCGGCTGCGGAAAAAGGTGGCGCCGGCGCACGGTTTCTCCGCCGGATTCAATACTCTACAAATAGAACGCTATGGCCACTCTCATCCCGCTCGGCGACGTCTCGCGGCGCACCCGGCGCTTTGCCCTCGTCACCCTGCTCATCATCGCCGTCAACGCCTACGTCTTTTTCCGCGAGCTCGCCCATGGCAACGCCTTCGTCCGTCACTGGGCCGTCATTCCCATCCAGATCCACCACGGCCGCCATCTCCTCACCCTCGTCACCGGAACCTTCCTCCACGCCGGATGGCTGCACATCTTCGGCAACATGATCTTCCTCTGGGCCTTCGGGCCCGCGATTGAAGACGCCATGGGCCGTCTCCGCTTCCTCGTCTTCTATCTCACCGGCGGCGTGGTCGCCATGCTCGCGCAGGTCGCCGGCAGTCCCACATCCCACATCCCCTGCCTCGGCGCCAGCGGCGCCATCGCCGCCGTCATGGGCGCGTTCCTCGTTCTGTTTCCCCGCGACCGCATCCGCTCCCTGCTCTGGATCATCATCTTCATCCGCATCACCTACATTCCCGCCGCCCTGCTCATCGGCGTCTGGTTCCTCATCCAGTTGTGGAACGCCGGCGCCATTGCCACCGTGCAGTCGGGAGGCGTGGCTTATCTCGCCCATGTCGGCGGATTCCTGTTCGGCGTCGTCACCGCCTGCCTCTGGACCCCGCAGCAGGCACGCTTCAACTGACGCCGCCCGAGCCGCCATTTATGCCACAATCGAACTAGCGTCATGAGTCACTCGCCCGCGGAGCCGCGCGCGGCCCTCCGTTCGTAGCCTCGCGCATGGTCATCCTCAGCCCGGTCCACCGGACCAGTTGCGGCACGCCACGTCGAAGGAACCGCGGCGGTTCCGCGCCGGGCCTCTGACTCACCGCACGCTCGCCGCCTATGCGCTTCGACATCGTCACCATCTTTCCCGGTTTTTTCGACAGCGTCTTCGCCCAGGGCATCGTTCGCCGCGCCCAGGCCGGCAATCTCGTCGAAATCCACGCCCACGACCTGCGCAGCTTCGCCCACGATCGCCATCGCACCGTCGACGATCGCCCCTTCGGCGGGGGCGAGGGCATGGTGCTCAAGCCGGAACCGCTGGCCGAAGCCCTGCAATCCCTCGCCATCCCGCCCCGGCACCACCGCGACCCCGGCGGCGCAACCCGCGTGGTGCTGCTCTCGGCCCAGGGCCGCGTCTTCAACCAGGCCATGGCCCGCCAGTTCGCCCAGCTCCAGCGCGTGGTCCTGCTCTGCGGACGCTACGAGGGCGTCGACGAGCGCATCAACGACCTCTACTGCGACATGGAGCTCTCGATCGGCGATTATGTTCTGAGCGGAGGCGAGCCTGCCGCCGCCGTTGTCGTCGATGCCACCATGCGCCTCATCCCCGGCGTCCTCGGCAATCAGGCCTCCGGAGAGTTCGAGAGCTTCGGCGTCGCCGACGCGGAGATCGACGCCGACATCGACGGCGTTCCCCGCTCCCAGCACGGCTCCGGCGGACTGCTCGATTACCCCCACTACACGCGCCCCGCCGACTTCGGCGGGCTCCACGCCCCCGATGTCCTGCTCAACGGCGATCATGCCCAGATCCGCCGCTGGCGGCGCGAACAGCAGCTCCGCAAGACCCTCCGCAACCGGCCCGATCTGCTGGAACAGGCGCCGTTGAGCGCCGCCGACCGCCAGATGCTCGAGACCCTGCGCAACGGCGGCTAACGCAATTCCTGCGTCGCCATCCTGAGGTCGCAGCACTCCAGCCCACGCGATGCGCGCAACCAGTCCGGACCGGTATCGGCGGATCTGGCCCCCGCCGGCCTCGACCGGCCTGCGATAGAGCCTGCGCCCGGGCGCGCGTGCCCTGCCTGGCGCACAACGTAAAGGGCCTGCCGCCAGGTTCGGCGACAGGCCCTCAATTCCACACCAGGCTGCGCTGCAGCTTAGCGCGTTACGTTGACCACAAGATTCATATCCACCGCGGTCGGCTGGTTATCAATCTTGCCGGGACGGAAGTGCATCTGGCTGACGGTCTCAACCACACGTCCATCCACAAAGGGGCTGTACGATTTCACGACCTGGATGTTCTCAGGCTCGCCTTTCTCGTTGATGGTGAGAGCGAGTCCCACCTTGGCGCCTTCGGGGAGCAGTTCCATGCTCAGCCCCGCAGGCATTGTCAGAACCGGCGTCCCGAGCATCACTGGAGCGGTCACTCCGGTGCTCACGCGAACCGGGGTTGGGGCAGTGGCGTCGTCGGCCGGAGTGCTGGCTTTTGCCGCTGCGGATAGAGTCAGCATGGAAAGCAGGAGACTAGCTGCAAACATACGGCTCATTTGAAACCTCCATGGCGACGATAGTCACCGTCATCATTGTTATCCACAAAGAATACGATTGTCAACAAAAAAAATTAAGACACTGAATTTTAGCGAGTTAATGATCAAGAAAGGCTCCAATTCTTAAATAACCGTGAAAAACGTCTGTTCTCAGGGCCGCCGATCATGCACATCCACGGGAACCCGTGCCCCATCCCGCGCCGAGCATCCCATCAGGCTCGGGCTCCAGTCTCCACGCCACGTTTTGAACCCCGCGGCCGAGGCCCGGCAACTCGCATCAGGCCGCGACGGCGGAAGAGCCCCGAACCTCGTTGCCGCATCCCGGCGCGGGATTGAACGGCGCGCGCATTCTGTCTTCGGCGCGCGCGCTCAGCTTCGGAATGGAGCAATTCCCAAGATTCCCGCGGTCTTGCCACGCCCGATGCGCGAACTCGCGCGCGCCGTTAGGCACTTGCGCCCCTTCTTTGTTAAACTGTGAATTCTGCGTTCCTTCGCAGGAATCACACTAGAAAGCCCATCGCAGGAAGAGCCATGTCTATTCATCCCGTAATGCAGCGCCTGGCTGACAAGCTCAAGCGCACCGATTTGCCCGCCTTCGTCCCTGGCGACCAGATTCGCGTCCAGGTCAAAATCAAGGAAGGCGATAAAGAGCGCCTGCAGGCCTTCGAAGGCCTCGTCATCGCCATCAACAAGGGCGCCCAGGGCACCTTCACCGTGCGCAAGATGAGCTTCGGCCAGGGTGTCGAGCGCATCTTCCCTTTCAACTCCAAGGTTGTCGACAAGGTCGAACTTGTCCGCAGCTACAAGGTCCGTCGCGCCAAGCTCTTCTATCTCCGCGGGCTCCGCGGCAAGGCAGCGCGCCTCCGGGAACTCGACCGCGAGACCGGCAAGGTTCGCGCCTGAGCTGAGTTGCCGGCTGACAGACCGCGGCGCGCGGGCCTTCGGGTTCCGTGGCGGCGCATTTCAGCCCGCATCCCCGTAGTCCTCCCCAAGCAGAAGACCCCGGTCCAGGCCGGGGTCTTTCTTTTCCGCCTCCGCGCCCATTCGCCTGCACCGCCCGGCGCCCAGGTTTTTTCTTCCCTGCTTTGCCGATTATTTCCTCCCGCGGGCGCACAATGGATCCAGCAAGCGGGAGATCGTGGACAGCGCCCTGTGCCCGCGGCTGCGCTGGGCGCCGTTTGTGGGCTGTAACTCCTTTGCGGTCTAGATTCTGGCCGCAAGCCATTGAAAGCAGGAATGTTAGCTCATTTTATGTTCGCCAAACCGCTGAAAATAAACAGCTTCTTTGCAGGATCTATCCAAAATATTTTTTGCCGGCGTTGACCGCGCTCCAGCCGCCATCCACGCCGGCTGCGGTACCGATTCGCACCCGGATTCGCGCCCAGGATTCGCTCGACGCCGGCGGGCCGCGGGCATGGTCGCCACGGCATCACCGGGCGCGGGATCACGCTTTCAATCCGCTTTTCCACCTCGCCCGCGGCCGCTACTTCTTATACTGGCCGCATGGCCAGGGCTTCACTTTGCGGCTGGTCGCTGGAGAACGCCGCGCGGCGCGGCGGCGCGGCGCGCATCGCCGGCCTTGACGAGGTCGGGCGAGGGCCCATCTTCGGACCCGTCGTAGCCGCCGCCGTCATGCTTCCGCGGGGCTGCTCTCTTCAGGGGCTTACCGACTCCAAGCAGCTCACCGAAAGGCAGCGCGAAGACTTCGACGCCAGAATCCGCGCCTGCGCCCAGGCATGGGCCATCGCCGCCGTCGATGTGGAGACCATCGACCGCATCAACATCCGCCGCGCATCGCTGCTGGCCATGCGCACCGCCGTCGATCAACTCGCTCTTGCGCCCGATTTTCTGCTCATTGACGGCCGCGACACCATCGACTGGCCCTGCGCGCAACAAGCCGTGGTCAAAGGCGACGCGCGCAGCCTCTCCATCGCCGCGGCCAGCGTGCTGGCCAAGGTGCATCGCGACCGCCTGCTGGTCCAGCTCGATGCCGTCTATCCCGGCTACGGTCTCGCCCGCCACAAAGGCTACGGTTCGGCGGAGCACCTGGCGGCGCTGCATCGCCTTGGCCCCACACCCCTGCACCGCAGGAG
>JAKCDN010000368.1 GCA_021841795.1 Acidobacteriota bacterium
CCGTCACCAGCACGGCAAGAACGCTTTCGTTCTCCGTGAGCCAATGCGTGATTTCCTGCATCATCGGTCACCGTTCCCGGAACGATCGGGTCCTTTGCGGAATATTAGGCTCTTCAACAAACAAACACTTTTGTTCGATTAGACGAATTGAACTCGCCTAAGGTTAACCCCCGCTGCCCTTCTGGCACAACAGTTGCCTTGACATTTGTGAGCAGAGCCTACTTCTTTATTGCAAAATGGGGAAGAAAAAGCGAAAATGGGAACCAATGGCCTCCGCGCACATCCCGGCCCTCTCTCCTATTCCCGATGAGTGGCCCGAGGAACTGCTCAACCTCGCGTGCGAGCCGCGGCCCGCTTCGCCCGGCCCAGATGCCGGCCCTCCCGCGCAAACATCCTCCGTCTCCCCGCTCAACTGGCTCTTCGTCGATCTCAACTCCTATTTCGCCTCCTGCGAGCAGCAGGCCCGGCCGGAGCTGCGCGGACGCCCGGTCGGCGTCGTCCCCATGATGGCCGATACCACCTGTTGCATCGCCGCCAGCTATGAGGCCAAGGCCTTCGGCGTGCGCACCGGAACCATCGTCTCCGACGCCAGGCGACTGTGTCCTCAGATCGTGCTCGTCGAGGCGCGCCATGAGCTCTATACCAGCTTCCATCACCGCATCGTTGAAGCTGTTGAAAGCTGCGTTCCAGTCACCGCCGTCTGCTCCATCGACGAGATGGCCTGCCGCCTCATCGGCCGCGAGCGGACACTGCATGCCGCTCTTGACCTTGGCGTTCGCGTCAAGCAAACCATTCGCGAGCGTGTGGGCATCATGCTCCGCAGCTCGGTCGGGCTCGCCACCAATCGTTACCTCTCCAAAGTCGCCAGCGACATGGAAAAACCCGACGGCCTGGTGGCCCTTCCCCTTGACATCCTGCCTGAAGCGCTGCGTCAGCTCACTCTCCGTGATCTGCCCGGCATTGGCGCGCGCACTGAAAAACGGCTCAACGAAAAAGGTCTCCATACCATGCAGCAGTTGCTCGCTCTTGACTGCGAGCAGGCTGGCGAGCTCTGGGGATCGGTCTGGGGCCAGCGCCTCTGGCACTGGCTGCGCGGCGAAGACTTCGAGATGGCCGAGCTCGAGCACCAGAAATCGATCAGCCACTCCCATGTGCTGGCGCCCGAGATGCGTACCCCGGAGAAAGCCTGGGCTGTTGCCCACAAACTCCTTCACAAGGCCGCGATGCGTCTCCGCTCGCAGGGCCTCTGGGCCAGTAACATCGGCCTCGCTATTGGCTTTGCCGTGCCCCGCGGACAAAACACTCCCGTCTCCCGCTTTGGCGTCCCCGCCCGCGGCTGGCGCAGCGAGCTCAAGCTCCACGAGTGTCAGGACAACCAGACTCTCATCGCCGCTCTCCGCCGCCTCTGGAGCTCCCAGCCCTCAGGCGCCGAGTACCTCCATCCCTATTTCATCGGCGTGCAGCTCAACAACCTGATCCCTGACCGTCTGCACACCCTCGCCCTCTTCGACGGTCTTGAAGAGGAGCAGAGCCGCTCCCGCCTCAACGCCGCTATGGATCAGATCAACGACAAGTACGGCATGAGCACCCTCGCTCCCGCTGCCATGCTTACCGCCTGGAAAGCCGCTCCCACTCGCATCGCCTTCCACAGCATTCCGGATCTGTTCTGATTGCGCCCGCGGCACGCCGCGCTTGGCACGTCCCGCACCGCCGCCGGGCCGTGCCTCCATCCCTGCCTCTTCGCCGTCCGTGCGTCCCCGCTCCCGTTACCGCGTGCGCGTCATCAACTGCACAAACATCTTCTGAAAACGCGGCAGGTCCAGGTTGAGCTGGGCATGAACCAGCCGTACCCCCGTCTTCGGCTTCAGGTTCTCCGGCCATGTCAGCGTGTCTCCGTAGCTCGGTCCATGGCTCAGGTCCACGTCCATGTACACCGTCTCCTCCCGGGTGATGATCGACGGGTCAAGCCACGCGCAGGCTGCAATCTCGTCCCACATGTAGTTGCGATGCTGGCTCCACGCGGCAATGTAGCGCGCCGCCGGCGCGGATGACTTCGCTATCGCATCCAGCATCGCCTGCGTAAATGGCGCCTTGATGGAGATATCCACGGTTGTCGCCTCCATGCGCGGCCAGTTGGCGTGCAGCACGATATGCGCCGCTTCCGGATCGAACCACAGGTTGAACTCGTGGCGCGGATCGGTGGCAAACTCCGGATCCGTCGTCTGCGGATTCAGGCTGCCGCCCATAAAAACCAGGCCTTTGGTCAGGGATGCAAACTCCGGATCGAGTCTTACCGCCAGCGCGATATTGGTCAGCGGTCCGGCGGCGTAGATCGTCACCTGGTGCGGGTGCGCGCGCACCTCTCGCATCAGAAAGTGCGCCGCGTCCTCAGTAATGGCTTTTGTGCTTGGCATGCCCTCGGGCAGCGGCGGAATCTCGTAGGGGCCGTGCGCTGCCGGATGGGCCGTTCCCGCGCCCGCATCCGTCGGCGTCGTGATGCTGCTGCCCCACGCGCCCATCCACGTCACCGTGCCATCCAGCCCCGCCGCCAGTTGCGTCTCTGCCTGCGAGCGCACCAGCGGAAACACCGCTCCACGCGCCACCGGTACGTCGGCGTGACCCGTCAGTTCCAGCATGCGCAGCGTGTGCAGCGTCTCCTCGTCGCGCCACGCGTCGCCGGTCACCATCGTGATGCCCAGCACCTGCACATCCGGCGCTTGCAGGAGCGCCAGCATCGCCATCTGGTCTGACCCGCCGGGGCCGGAGCCGTCCTGGTCGATCAGCACCAGGCGCTTCTGCGCCGGCAGCAGCGTTGCGCACGCTGTCAGCAGCAGAATCCCCAACTGTCGCTTCATCAACCGGTATTGTGGCACATCG
>JAKCDN010000369.1 GCA_021841795.1 Acidobacteriota bacterium
CGCTCATCCAGCGCGAGTTCCACGCCACCGATCAGCAGATGGGCGCCCTCACCACGGCGCTCTTCTTCTTCTACATGTTTGCCGCGCCCGCCAGCGGCTGGCTCGGAGACTGGTTTCGCCGCAAGCCCCTCATCATCACCGGCGCCGTTCTCTGGAGCCTCGCCACCCTTGGCACCGCCTTCGTGCACACCTACTGGGCCCTCTACACCCGCCGCGCCCTGGTCGGTGTCGGCGAGGCCACCTTCGGCATCTACGCCCCCGCCGTCCTCTCTGACTTCTATCCCGAGCGCGAGCGCAACCGCATCCTCTCCATCTTCTACCTCGCCATCCCCGTCGGCGCCGCTCTCGGCTATCTCGCGGGCGGGGAGCTCGGCAGCCTCTGGGGCTGGCGTCGTCCCTTCCTCATCTGCGCCCTGCCCGGCCTCCTCATCGCTGCCCTCTACGCCCTCTGGGGCCGCGAGCCCCAGCGCGGCGCCAGTGACCGCTACCGGCGCGACCCCGCCCGCACCCGCCGCGATGCCTCGCCGCCCCGCGCCGGCTTTCTCCGCGACCGCCTTCTGATCTTCAGGAATCCCGCCTTCCTTACCGCCACCTTCGGCCTCGCCGCCATCACCTTTGCCCTCGGCGGCATCTCCGCCTGGGTTCCCACCTTCCTCCATCGCGTCAACGGCCTCTCCGTCGCCAATGCCAGCCTCGTCGTCAGCGCCATCACCGTCGTCGACGGCATCGGCGGCACCATCGTCGGCGGCTGGATCGCACACCGCTGGCAGCGCACCAACCATCGCGCCCTCTACCTCGTCTCCTTCTGGAGCGCCGTCCTCACCATCCCCTTCGGCATCCTCGTCTTCTTCGGGCCGCGCGGCCTCACCATCCCCGCCCTCGTCATCGCCGAGTTCTGCATCTTCCTCAACAACGGCCCCATCAACGCCGCCATCGTCAACTCCGTCCACGCCGGCGTCCGCGCCACCGCCATCTCCATCAATCTCTTCTGCATTCACGCCTTCGGCGATACCTTCTCCCCCCAGATCATCGGCGCCATCAGCGACCGCTCCAGCCTCAGCATCGGCCTCGGCGCTACCCTCGTCTCGCTCGTCATCGCCTCCGCGATCCTCTGGTACGGCGCCCGCATCGCCCCGTCCTTTCAGGAATCGCCCCAGGCCTGACGGCGCCGGCATCACCCCCCGCCGCCATCGGCCTGCATCCCGCCCATGCCCCGGCAAAGAATCCCTCCGGCTTTTGCCGATCATTTCCCCCATCCGGCGCATAATGGAACCAGCCGCCGGAGAACTGCGAGCCGGGAGCGGGGCCGGCCAGCCGCGAGCCCCTGCCGACAAGCGAACCCGAGCCCGCAAGCGCCTCCGGCAGCCACCGTCCGCAGCCTTTAACTCGTTTGCTTTCTAGATTCTGGCCACAAACCGCTGAAAACAGGATTTTTAGTCGATTTCACTCTGTGCAAACCGCTGAAAATAAAGCTCTTGTTTGCAGGATCTATGCAAAATATTTTTTTCGCGGCTTACACCCGGAATTGCACTGGGATCAGTGCAAAAATGCGGCCTTTTGCACCACTATGTGTGCATTGCGCGCCGCCGGCGGGCAGAATCGCCCCTCAAAACGCCATCCGTCCCCACTTGCGCAGCCGGTCCGCTGCCGCCTCGGCGTCTACCGCGGCGGTAGCGTCTCCTGGCTGCGCGAGTTCATGAACGAACGATGCCGGCCCTCGGTATTCAGGTTGTGGGTATAGCCCGGCGGCCGCGACTCTTCCGCGTCAAAGCCTCCCGCCAGCAGTGGGTTGGGTCGGAACTTCGGCCGTCCGCCGTTAAACTGCCGCGCATGGCTCAGGATCATTCCCGTCCGGCCTCGCATCGGCTCTACGATTCCGCGAATGTGCACATCCATGTCCCGGTACTTCTGCAGCGTGCCCACGGAGCTGTAATCGTCCCGGAAGCTCACCACCGTAAACCGGCACTGTTCGTCGGGCATCTGGGGCGGGCACACGTCCAGAAATCGGGTTCCGTCGGCAAGTCGAACCACGTCATAAATGTGCGCCGAAACGCAAACGTCTTTGTTGACCATCTGCGCCGCCTGCTCCGCGCTCACGCAGGCCGCGGGCTTGGCTCCATGGCAGGGAAAAGGCATCAGCAGGGCGGTCATCGCCGCCATGCCGGACAGGCTGAAACGCATCGCTGAAGCTCCGCGGAAGATTGCACTCAGCCTAACGCGATTCGCCGGGAAAGGGAAGCGCTCCGCCGCCGGCCGCTACCGCGCGCCTACCAGCTCGCCGTTCTTCGCTCCCTGGCCGTAGTGGCTCTTCACGTACTCGTCCAGGATCTGCTTGAATTCCGCCACAATCGTGTCCCCGCGCAGTGTCGTGGCCAGCTTGCCGTCGATGTAGACCGGTGCCTTCGGTTCTTCGAAGGTGCCCGGCAGGCTGATGCCCAGGTTGGCGTGTTTCGACTCGCCCGGACCGTTCACCACGCACCCCATCACCGCCAGCTTCAGCTCTTCCACGCCCGGGTACCTCTTGCGCCACTCCGGCATCGAGCTGCGCAGGTAGCTTTGAATCTGCTCGGCCAGCTCCTGGAAGTACGTGCTCGTCGTGCGTCCGCAGCCGGGGCAGCTCGTCACCTGCGGCATAAAGCTCCGGATCGAGAGCGACTGCAGGATCTGCTGCGCCGCCTGAACCTCTTCCGTGCGGTCTCCGCCCGGCTTCGGCGTCAGGGAAACCCGGATCGTATCTCCAATGCCGCTCAGCAGCAGCGGCGCCAGACCCGCCGTCGATGCGATCAGGCCTTTTGTGCCCATCCCCGCTTCCGTCAGCCCCAGGTGCAGCGGATAATCGCAGCGCGCCGCCAGCTTCGCGTACACGTCGATCAGGT
>JAKCDN010000025.1 GCA_021841795.1 Acidobacteriota bacterium
AAGAGGGCCGCAGTGACGGGTGTCACTGAATCGATGCACGTTCGAGGCGGGATTATGCAAGGAAATTGTCGATTTGCCTAAATATTTTTTAATACAAGCTGATTAATGCGAAAATTATTGAATATTGCAATAATTGGCGATAGGAATTGCATTATTCCCGGTTCCGCGCACGGAAAGTGCGGGCAGCATGTCCCATCGAACCGCCCGAAGCGCAGCGGAAGGGAGCGTATGCCGGGCGGGGGATGGGAGAGTGGCGCGCCTGGGCACCGGAGCCCTGAGGCGCAGACGACAGCCAGCGGCGACGCCGTCTGCATTGCGGATGTTGGAGGACGCATGGGAGGGCCGGGCTTACTGCCTTGCGCACACCGCAGGTTCGCCGAAGGAGGGGGAGCTTCGCGCAGGCGTGCAGGGCTCAAGGACCGGAAAGACCGTGGACTGAGATGGTGCGAGCAGGCCCTAATCGCTCGTATCGGAGCCCGGGGCAGATCCCGGCAGATCGATGGCCATGAGCGTGAACCGCGTTTGTCCGGGGGCGGCGCTGTCGAAGGCCACGATATGCTGATGCCGGACGGAGCCGGCCCGGAGCTGGAAGCCCTTCTCATTCGAGGATAGATCGCCGGCGCTGACGCCATGACCGCCGACCTGCACGTTGGGCTGATTTTTGTTATCGCAGGCCAGCCCCTCAGAGGTCTTTGCCGGAGATCCGACGGGGGCTCCATCCTGGCAACTGATTACATCGCCGTATCCCCGCAGCGCCTTTTGGTAGAAGGCAACGACTTTATCCTGAGCAGCGGCGACGGAGTAGTTGACGACCTTGACGCGCAGTTCCCACTGACCGAAGCCCATGTGCACGTCCGCGGACTTGTCGTCATCGTTATCGGGCGCGATCTGCGCGCCGGGATAGAGCGGGAGGCCAAGATCGGCGGCCGTGGTCTGGTCAGTATTGACGTGAAGGCCTCCAAAGGGGGTCTCGACCTGGACGCTTTTCTGGTCACCGTTTGCGCCTTTTTCAGTGTGCACTCTGCAGCCTGAGGCCCCGGCCACAAGAGCGGCGCAGGCCAACAGCAGGGCCGGCTGCACGATCGGGTTTGACTTCATGTGAATCTCCCTCCGCACAGGTTATACGCCGGACAAGGGAGAATGGTTCCGGTACATCCCGCGCACAGACCATGATGGCAGGTTTGGCCCGGAGGCCGGCATTGCGCTACAGCCTGAACTCAATGCCCGGAGTGATTGTCTTCCTTGCTGCTGGTGGAGAAGAGGATCGACGCCAGGAAGGCGGCCAGGATGACGGGAACGACGACAAAGGGGGAAGACAGGCTCATGGGTCTGGGCTCCTTGCTGCAATCAGAGTAACAAAAACAGGGATGAGCGGGCAGGAACGGAAGAAGGATTGGGGGCAGCGGCCTGTCTTCTCGCGGCCGATCCGCGCCGAAGACTGAAGACCTGTTTCTGCCCCCTGAACCGCATTTCCTGATCCTCGTCCGGCTAGTTCTTGTTCCCGGCGTGGGCGTAGTCGACGCGCACGGTGAGGATCTCATAGGGATGGATCGGCACCTTGACCAGGCCGCCGTCGACCTGGAGCGGCGCGCCCTGGGGCTGCTCCATCAGGTTGGTGACGGTGGCGCTGGTCGCACCGGGGGGTACGTGGAACTGCGCAGTTGCGGCCTTGCCCTCGCACTCATAGACGCGGAAGATCAGGCCGTTTGCATCCTCAGCTTTTTTGACGGCAGTGAGCACGACATTGTCGGGCGAGACCGAGGCAAAGGAGTGCTCGGCAGGCAGGGCGCCAGGGTGCGGGGTGGTGACAACGGCCTGAAGCGGATAGTCGTAGTCCCAGCCGTGGCGCACGGTGAGCGCGCTTTTCCAGGTGCCGGCGTGGGGATAGAGGGCGTAGTGGAAGTGCTGGCGGCCCATGTCGGCATCGGGATCGGGCCACTTGGGCGAGCGCAGCAGCGTGAGCCGGAGGATATTGCCGACGGCATCGTAGCCGTACTTATCCTTATTGAGAACGCTGAGCCCATAGACCTTTCCGTCCGGCCCGGCTCCGGAGAGATCGGCCCAGCGCATAGCAGGAACCTCAAACTGCGCCTTCTCCCAGGAATTGTTGCGCGTGGTGGGCCGCTGGATGGCGCCGAAGGGGATCTCATAGGTGGCAAAGTCACTCTTCACCGAGAGCGGGAAGGCGGCCTTGAGCAGCACGTGCGCTTCGTGCCAGTCGAAATCGTTGTCTACATCGACCTCGCCGTTGGGGTTGAGGCTGATGACCTGAACGAACTTTGAGCTCTGCCAGTGACGGGTGATGCGAACGGCGGGAAGCGGCGAGTCCGCGCCGACCAATGCGACGGAATCGGCCTTGTCGATGGTGGCGGGCGGAACGTCGAGGGTTCCGGGATCGATGTTCCAGGCGTCGTAGTCTTTGGGCAGATCCTTAAAGAACTGGAGCTGATTGCCGCAGGCACCGGGCGCAAAGGTTTCCGCGCCGTTTTCTTCAAGGCTGGTGATGCAGCCGGTCATCTTGCTGATGACAGCCTTCAGGCTTCCGCTGCTGATCTCGATGGAGTCGGCGGTCTCGCGGGCGGAGGCGACGACGGTCTGGCGCGCGGCGGCGGGAACAACTCGGACAACTTTGTATCCCAGCGCGGGCACGTCGGAGACATGGAAGGTGAGATGGGCCAGGCCGGTCGCGGAATCGATTTCGGCGTGAATCGGGAGGCTCTGATGATGCGAAGAGTCCACGATAGCGACGCCGTTGACCGCGGCCGCTGGAAGCTGGAGGACGGCCTTGACTTCGCCGGAGCGCTGCCAGCCCATGGGGTTGTAGATGATGACGGGAATGCCGACGCCGCTGGTGTTGACGTATTCGCCTACGCCTTTGAGAGCGCCGCTGGAGATCTCATTGGTGGACCAGCGCACCCAGTCGTAGTCCTTCTGCGCATCCTTGTAGATGACGCCGATGCCGGAGCCGGCAGCGAGATCGTGGAACTGGTTGAACAACACCTTTTTCCAGTCCTCGGTCAACTGATCGGCGGGATACTTTGCGCCGTCGAGCCAGGCGAGCGAGGACCATTTTTCAGCGTTCAGCACCTGTTCCTCGGAGGTGCGCATGTTGTGCTTGTGCATGGCCTGGGTGGTGAAGACGCCGCGATGGTACTCAAGATAGAGCTCGGAGTCCCAGGTAGGGATGGAGATTTTGCCGGGTACGTCAGCGGGCGGGGCGTAGTGCGGAATCGACTGATAGTCCCATTGGGGGCTCTGGGGCGCAATGCGTTTCTCGACCGAGGAGAAGAAGCTTTGCGCGGCGCCGAACTGGTAGGTGGGAGTGACGTGATCGCCGTCCTTCCAGTGGAAGCCCTCGTCGAGCATGGCGCGGGTGGGCCCGCCGCCGTGGTCGCCGATGCCGTAGAGGTCCATCATCTCAGTCAGGCCGGGCGAGAACTTGCGCGCGGTGGCGAGGTCGTCACTGAGGCGCACCGGGTTGAGACTGAGATTGACGTAGTCGTGCGGGAAATAGGCAAGCACCTTGGAACCATCGGGCGACTCCCACCAGAAGAGCTTGAAGGGGAGCGTGTTGGTGTCGTTCCAGGCCATTTTCTGGGTGACGAAGTAGTCGATCCCGCTCTTTTTGTAGATTTGCGGGAGCTGCCAGGTGTAGCCGAAGGAGTCAGGATTCCAGCCGATGCGCACGTCCACGCCGTAGTTCTGCTGATACCAGCGCTTGGCGACGAGAATCTGACGCACGAGGGATTCGCCGCTGGGCATATTCAGATCGGGCTCGACCCACATGCCGCCGACGATCTCCCAGCGGCCCTCCTTGATGCGCTTCTTGATCTCATTGTTGAGCGCGGGATACTTATCGGCCATCCACTCGTTGTAGGCGGCGGCCGACTGGGTGTAGACGTAGTCCGGATACTCGTTCATCAACTGAAGCGCGGTGCCGAAGGTGCGATGGACGACATCGACGGTCTCGGTCCACGGCCAGAGCCAGGCCGCGTCAATGTGCGCGTTACCGTCGAGCAGGAAGGTAGCCTGCCGGAGCAGAGGGCGGAGGGCCTCAAGCTGCTGATGCGCGGCCTTCAGGCTGGCATCGAAGCGGACGGAATCGTGGCCATCGAGCGCACCCATATCGACGGCGGCGATGGAGTGATTCAGGATCTCAGTTTTGCCGTTGTCGCCGGGCGCCAGCGAGGGCAACAGGATGGCGGCGGAGAGGAACTCATCGGCCAGGTCGTGCGGGTTGGGTCGATTCTCAGGAAAATCGACGCGCAAGGTGGCGCCGCGGAAGGATTTTTCGTCGGCGCTCTGGAGCAGCTTGACAGCAACCACGATTTTTTCACCGGGCTGCGCATGATCGAAGAGGATCTCGGGCTCAAGATCCTCGCCGAGGGCTACGCGGCGACCGTTGAAGTAGACGATCTCCGGGATAGGCCCATTGGCGTTGGCCTGGAACTGAAACCAGACGCGCGCGCCGGTGAGGTCGTAACCGTCCAGCGTGGCGGGAATCTGAATGGTCTGGCGAAACCAGATGGCGCTGGTGGGGTATTGCGCGCCGACTTTGGCGGTTTGCCAAGCGCTATCGTCGAGATCGACAGCTTCTCCGTGCGGCAAATCGCCCTCGTGCAACTTCCATACCCCGGGCGGCAACTGCGAGAGGCTCATCAGCCGCTTGACGACGGATTGCGACGGCGCGGGCAGAAGAGCCATGGCCCGGTCGACTTCGCTGCCGCGCTGCGCGGATGCAGGAATAACGGCCAGCAGCATGGCCACGATGAGAACCGGAAGGGCAAATGGATAACAGCAAGATTTCAGCGACAATTTCATTATGGTTCGTCCCTCTGGGGCATTGTAGGACATTGCACCGAAGGCAACAGAGCGAGGCGGCGAAGGGAATCAGCGCACGCGATGCCGGAGACACGAAGCGTCTCGCGGATCGGGACAACGCCGAGCTGGAGCGGGCCGCGCCGACGGAGCGCCGATTTTCTTTCCGCAAGGGATCAAAATGCACTACTCTGGCCTTGTCCCATATGCCACGTTACTTCGCCAGAGTCCGGGAAGCGCTGATCCACGCCTATGCGCACGATGTATTGAATACGGCCAAGGCCGCAGCATTTTCGGGGATGCTGATGTTTTTTCCCGCATTGCTGATCATGACCACCGTGGCGGCACAGGTGGAGGAGGGCCCGACCCTGGTGGGCGAGACCCGGAATGTGCTGGAGCAGTTTATCCCGCCCGACACGCTGGACCTGGTACAGTCGTCGATTCTGGCGCACCCGTTTCACTCCGGGCAGGTGCTGGTATCGGCGGCCGGCCTGAGCCTTTTTGCGGGCCTGGGCGTGATGCTTTCATTCATGGAAGGATTTCGCCGCGCGTACCGGCTTCCGCCGGAGAGCTGGACGTTCTGGGGTCGCCGCCTCCGGGGGCTGATGCTGGTCTTCATCGTTTTGATTCCGTTGTCGCTGGCTTCGCTGGCAATCGTCTTCGGCCACCAGATCGAATTATGGATGGTCAATAATGCGGGGCACGAGCTGCGCCACGTCGTTCTTGTCCTTTGGCGCGTCGCACGATGGTCATTGAGCTTTATGGGGATTCTGGCGGTGCTGACGGCGCTGTATCACTTTGGCACGCGGCGCACGGAACACTGGCTGTGGGTGCTGCCCGGAGCGGTGGCGGGAACGATCATATGGTTTCCGGCCACGCTGGTTTATGGCTGGTACGTGACCACGGTGGCCAACTACTCGCGGATCTACGGGTCGTTTGCGGCCGGAATTGCCACGCTGGTCTGGCTTTACATCACCTCATTCAGCGTGCTGCTGGGGGCGGAGCTGAACGGCGTACTTTACTGGGAGCGGCAGGTCGGGATGTCCCAGGGCAGGACAACGCCAGAGCTGGCGCGTACGGGGCAGTAATCGCGCAAGCAGGCGGGAGACCGAATCGGCAAGCAGCCTTTGCGCGGAAGGCTCGAAGGCCGCAATTTCCACGTCCGTCCATTTACAATAAATGCAGCAGCGCTCCATTGCCACTCTCACCCGCTTCATTAACTTTTTGGCAGAAAACCAATTGCCGCTGGAGCTATATTCGATGACTTTTGCCGATCTGAATCTGCAGGACGCACCTTCGCAACGCCGCGCCAAGATTGTTGCCACGCTGGGCCCTGCATCGAATACCGATTCCGTTATTCGCGACCTGATCCGCGCCGGTGTTGACGTGGTCCGGCTGAACTTTTCACATGGCAGCCACGAACGCAAGGTGGCTGTAATCGAGAAGATACGCAAGCTGAGCAAGGAAGAACGGAAGCCGCTGTGCATTCTGGGCGATCTGCAGGGGCCGAAGATCCGCACCGGCCTGTTGAAGGACCACCAGTCAGTGCAACTGAAGGCCGGCCAGCGGTTGACGATTACGCCGCGCGATGTGCTGGGCACGGCTGCCTGCGTGGGCACCACGTTCCAGACCCTGGCCGAGAACGTGGAGCAGGGCTCGCGGATTCTGCTGTCGGACGGGCTGATCGAACTGCGGGTACACGAGGTGAATGGGGACGACGTAATCTGCGAGATCATCAACGGCGGCACGCTGGGCGAGCATAAGGGCATCAATCTGCCGGGCGTTCTGGTGCGCACGCCTTCGCTGACGGAGAAGGACTCAGAGGATCTGGAGTTCGCGCTGAAGCACGGAGTGGATGCGATTGCGGTTTCGTTTGTGCGCACGGCAGAGGATGTAAGCCTGGTGCGGAACCGGGTTGCGGCGCTAGGCGGGCACACATGGATCATCGCCAAGCTGGAGAAGCCCCAGGCGGTGGAACATCTGGACGCGATTCTGCAGGTTTCCGACGGCATCATGGTAGCGCGCGGCGATCTGGGCGTGGAGGTGCCGCCGGAAAAGGTGCCAGCGATCCAGAAGTTCATTATCCGGCGCGCGGCGGAGTACTCCAAGCCGGTCATCACGGCCACGCAGATGCTGGAATCCATGATTGAAAACCCGCGCCCGACGCGCGCGGAGGTCTCGGATGTGGCCAACGCCATCTACGACGGCACCGATGCGGTCATGCTTTCAGGCGAGTCGGCGGTGGGGAAATACCCGGTGGAATCCGTGGCCATGATGGCGCGGATCGTGACGGAGACGGAGCGGCACATCCGAGAGAACGTAGCCAAAGAGCCGCGGGGACATGCGAGCCATCTGTCGATCGCAGAGACGATCTGCGAGGCCACGGCGCATGCAGCGGACGACCTTGACCTGCGCGGCATCGCCCTGTTCACGGAGTCGGGCGCGACCGCGCGCCAGCTGTCGAAGTACCATCCATCGGCTCCGATCTTTGCGTTGAGCCCGGTGGAGATCACGGTGAACCGGCTAAACCTTCTTTGGGGCACCACGCCGATCCGGTGCACGAAGGCAAGCACCACCGAGGCCATGGTCGATATGGCGGAGAAGCACCTGGAAAAAGGCGGCTACGTGCGCCCGCGCGAAGTGATTGCGATTGTGGCCGGAACACGGACCAAGTCGGGATCGACCAACTTTATGCGCCTGCACGTGATGGGCGAGAATGCGGGCGCGCAAGCCCACGCTTCCAGCGCGGTGCAAAGCTCGGCCGCCGCGAACAAGCGCGGCGGACGCGCGACCGCGGCCCAGAAGCCCGAGTTCTCCGCGGCCGCGCGATCATTGTCGGCACGATACTGACGACCGATCACACGCAGCCGATCCGCGATCCAAATCACCCTGTCTTTTTCCGCGCTCAAGCGTGGAGCGAGACAGGGTGAGACTTTGAGGGGCTGGTTCGGGAATGAACGGCTGCGGGGGCGCGCGGCGGAGACTCAGCTCCGCGGTGGAAGTTCCTGGTAGCTGCGCAGGAACTGTTCGACCTCAGCCGGGTCCATCCCGTTGGCCCACTCCATCTCGTCGAAGCCGGAGCTCTTTCGGTTGAGTCGCTGATTAAGAACAAACTCCAGACCGACGCCATCGCCCCCCGACCGCACCGCCTTTGCATTGACGGTGATCGAGCGCTCGGCGGTGGGACGGCGCTGGTCAGTGAGCGTAACGCGGACCACAGTGCCGGGATACCAACGATCCTCAGTGATAATGAAGATCCCCGTGGCGCTGATGTTGCGCACGGGGTGGCCTTTGGGCACGCCGCCGGTGAAGTAGTAGGCAATGAGATTGGGCAATGCCGACCGCGCAGCCTTTCTGGGGTCAGCGGGATCGCCCAGGATGAGGCGCTTCAGCCAGCTTCTCGGCGCCGTCTTTTTCTGCCACGGCGAAGCATCGATGGGCGGTGCGGAGTCCGGCGCCAAGGACGCTGATGCGCAGGCGAGCGGCGGAGGAGCAGGCGCCGGAGCGAGGGGCGGCGGCGGTTCCGGTGCTGCCGTCGGTGGAGCTGATCCGGCGCCGGATACGCCTGCCGGCAGACCTTCCGGCTCGACTGCGATTTGCGCGGGCAACGCTGCAGCGACCTGGCTTTCATCGGTCCTGGGCTGCAGCAGGGCGTGGAGATGCTGCTTCATCGCATCGGGCGCGGAGACGATGAAGCGGTCGCCGACCCGAACTCCGGTTTTGGCGAGGGTGTCGGCGGGGAGGATGAGCAGGCTCGCCGAGCCGGCAACCGGAAGAGGCGAACTGGACAGAGGAAAAGACACGACGGCGGCAAGAACAACGCAGTCGGCATCGAGAAAGATGAGATCGAGCGGAAAGCGGACGCTGGCGGGAGAGATGTGGCGGCTGGGTACAAGCCAGAGGCCTAATTGTATGCGCAGCTCGGGGCTTTGAAGGCGGGCTTCGAGTTCGCCGTCCGAGTCAGGAAGAACTTCGACCTGGGTTACGACGAATCGCTGCTGGGTCTGGTTGTAGACGCAGTAGATTTGCGGATTTACGGAGGGCTTCTGCAAAGACGCAGCATGGAGCGCCACATCTTGCCGTGTAGCGGGGAATCCTGAACTCGGGAAATGCCTGATCTCCGCCATCGATTTTCGTTCTCATTATCGTCGCTTTTTAGGTTTTCATCACCTTAAAAAACGATCGAGACCGGAGAATCGGGCGGAAGCGGCCAGAAGAGATGGCCTGAAGTGACGGTCCCACCAGGGGACTGGGAGCGGTCACACCACGAGAGACCGCTCCGCGAGATGGATCGGCGAGGGTTTTGTCCGCCGATCGCAACCAACATCAACTCATTTATTTACTGGCCTTTGGGGGAAAATTCTTGAACATGTGATCGACATCCTCAAGCAACCGTTTGCGGTTGGCATTGGAGTTGCCAGAGAGCTCGCCACGCGAGACGCCACGCCAGAGCAGGGTCTTGGAGCCGGTATCGAAAAGGTCAATCACCAGATGAGCCGTACGGATATCGGTGGTCGTGGTTGTGGCCTCATCGCCGAGACCGCCCATTGAACCCCAGCCGCCCCAACCCCAGCCACCGCCCCAGCCGCCGCCCATGCCGGTGTAGTAGGTCTCGGCTTCCTGTTCGTTGTGGATGTTGTCCGTGGCCATGATGGTGACCTGACCGCCTGAAGGCACCTCTTTCCATCCGTCCTGCTGCAGCAGATTATCGACCGCGCGCCGGATGCGTCCGGCATTGAGCTGGTCGGTAACGTGAATGGCATTCCAGGAGTAGGTGTGGTAGTTGGCGAAGTTCATGTGATGGTCGTAGTCAACCTTAATCTGGTCTGCCGATGCAAAAGCCGAGAAGCACAAGATGGCCGCGCTTGCGGCGAAGGCCAAGATCAATCGTGATTTCATCAGTTTCTCCAATCTGAAAGGTGAGTCCCGGAGGGGCTCAGGTTAGCGTTCGGTGGAGTTCCGCGCAGGACAAGGGAACGTGATGCGCGAAATCACCCGTGCGGGAATCAAACTGCGGTGCCTGCCCCCGGAGGGAGACGCCGGCTTTTTCTCCGGCCGGAAAAGCCGTTGATGTTTCCGGCACGAAGAAAATTGCGACCGCCCGCTTTTGCGCCGCGGATACGCCGTCCCGAGAAGGAGGCGTGCGCGCCATTGCCACTGGGATCGCGCAGGAGGCGGGTTGTCGGGCTACAGCCGGTCACGAAGCCGCTGCTGCTGGTTGACAGGAGCGGCCGCGCGGAAGATGTTCCACTTCGGAGCACTTCAGGCAGCTTCCGAGTGGTCGAAGTCGACATCGAGAAAATAGAACGGCGCCGAGCCCGACATGGAGAGGCTTCTCTCGATGGTGGAAATCCAGGAATCGCTGGCCCCGCAAAAAACGACACACTGACTGGACGGGAGCCAGTTGAGAATATCGGGCAGTTCATGGGGACTGACCGGAAGGACGTGAGTAAGAGGGAGAGGGGAAGCGTCGCGCTGCGCATCGGTCCGGAGATCGAGGACAACGAGATCGTCCGGGTTCTCGCGAACAATCCTTTCCAGTTCCAGAATCGAGATCCAGCGCATGGACCGGCGCTTGCCGGCGGGCTGCGCGGTTGCCCAGGAAACCTGGGATGTGGACGGGAATTCGAGGACTCTGGCGGCTACAAACTGCCGCGCACGAAATTGCGAGAGGCGGAACTGAAAGAAGATCGAACTCAGCAACGCGAGCGAAGAAAGTACCAGCAAAAAAGCAAAGGAATGCATAAAAAATCCTCCATGGAATAGAGACATTCCAAGTTCAGCAAACGACCGTGCAAAGCAATCGCTCTCCCACCTGGGAAGGGATTGCAATGCAGACTACGCCGAGTGATAGCGCCACGAAGGAGGAGAACGAAGTGAAACAGGCGAGCCCAGGAAGAAGGCCGGGCTCGGGGCAGTGGAGAGAAGACTCACGGAAACAGAGGCAGGTTGGGGAGGCCGCAGAGAGAAGATGGGAAGCGCGGACTGACTGGCGGTGCAGTGGGAACGGCTCTTCAGCCTTTGCATCACGAGCAGCGCGTCGCTTGGAGGATCGATCCAAAGCTTTGCGGTTGCGGACCGCAGAGGAGCAGAACAGTGAGCATGATAGAGAGAGAGCTTGTAACTGAAGCCACACAGCGCGACGGCCACCGCAAGGCCGAAGAGCGCCAACGTGCAGGGTTGAAAGATCTGCCGCCAGGCGGAGCGTTTGAGGCTTCTCATCGCAGCCGCGGAGACAGAGGTCCGTGACCGAGATAAAGCAACGCCGACGAATGAGCCTCGAAGAAACACCGTGGGGCATCCCTCCCACTGTAGCGAACCGCTACACGCTACTATGCTTAGACTCCAACGCCATGCAGAGGTTGCCTTGGCGGCGATCAATTTTGCGCGCATATGGGCTGTCGATGCTTCCCTGCACCGATTCAGAGGCCGGGCTGAGCGCGAAGATCGGGCAAAGACAGCGCTGATGGCGATGTTGGTCTGATGCCGGCATGAGGCTCCCGCCAACGGCAGAAGTTCACTGAAGCCGAAGGGGATATGCGCAGACTCCGGAACCGATGCCGCGCGAGCTGATCCGGGATGGTGATGGCGATGCCTGTTCGGGCACGGGTTTTTCAGCCGGCGGTGCAGGCCAAACGGACGCCAATCCGGGCGGGGCGGCGGATCGCAAGGCGCAAAAGACCGTCGCCCGGCCGCGGCGGCTCGATCAACCGGGAACGGCAACGGAGGGTCGGCAGCGGAGCGCCATTTTGGAATGACGATTCCCAAAAATACGCGGCAGGAGCCTTTACCACACCGAGCCGGTGCGACACAAGACTTGCAATTCTTGGCGCTTGCCCATAGTATCCGCATTAGAAACCGGCCTGCAAAGCAGGTGGGGGATCAACGCTGGTTGAACCAACATTCAATGAACAGGGGCTCGACTCGACAATCGGTTTTGTGTGCAGTGTCCGCCAGTCCGGAATGCCTAATGAACCGCGGGGAGTCCCACCGTCCTAGGACGGGTTCACCAGCGCATCGCTCACGGCCCCGTGGGCCGGCTTTCTACCTTCCAAGGATGCGTCAGGACAACGCGATCTGAGGGTCTATCCCTTATCCTGTCAAGAAGTGCATCCTGTTCTCATTCACATCGGCAGTCTGGTGGTCCCGACCTACGGAGCGGTGACGGCCCTGGGGGCGCTTCTGGGGCTGAGTATGCTGCTGCGCACGGCGCGCATTGCGGGCGCGGACGCGGGCAAGATGTGGAACCTGGCCATCCTGAGCCTTTTTGCGGCGCTGGTGTCGGCGCGGCTGCTGCTGGTGGCCGCCAACTGGAGCGCGCTGCGTCTGCATCCGCAATGGCTGCTGGGACTGGCGATGGTGCATCATCCACTGCTGGCGGGCACAGGCGCAGTGGCGGGCGGGCTGTGCGCACTGGCCTATGCGCGGATAGTGAAGCTCGAGTTGCGAACCGCGGCCGACGCGCTGGCGGCGCCGCTGGCGCTGGGGCTGGCCTTTGAGCAACTGGGCGCGCTGGCGGCCGGATCGGGACACGGCAGAGACGCAGAGCCGGGTTTGCGCTGGGCCATCACGTATACGAGTCCGATGGCGCTGATCTGGAGCGGAGCGCCGCTGGGAATCCGGGTGCATCCGGTGCAGGCGTATGCGGCACTGGCGTTTCTTACCCTGGCCCTGCTGCTCCTGGTCTGGCTGCCGGCCGAGCAGCGCACCGGCGACGTTGCCGGTCTGGGCCTGATGGGCGCCGGAGTGGTGATCTACGGCACGGAGTTCTGGCGCGCCGGCGAGGGCCGCGGAGTGCTGCTGCACGGGGCGGTGAATGGGCCGCAGATTGCAGCAGTCCTGCTGGTGGTTGCGGGGGCGCTGCTGCTGTGCGAAGTCGGCCAGGGCGGCGCCGCGAGCCCATGCCATTGCGGGCAGGATACGGCGGCAGGCGCGACGCCGAGGAGCACCAATGAGTGAGATCCGCAGGCTAGGCGTGCCCGCGGAGGCGGCGGGCGACAGGCTGGACCATTTCGTGGCGGCGCAACTGGAGGGGGTAAGCCGGTCTCGGGTACAACTGCTGATCGGGCAGGGCGATCTGCTGGTGGACGGACGGCCGCAGAAGGCCTCGTTCAAACTGCGCGGCGGGGAAGATATCGCGATCAAGGGCGAGCCGCATCCGGCGCCGCTGCAGGCAACACCGGAGGCGATTCCGCTGGAGGTTCTCTATGAGGACGCGGATCTTGCGGTGGTGAATAAGCCGGCGGGCATGATGGTGCACGCGGGATCAGGGGCGACGGAGGCAGCGCGCAGCCGCGGAACCCTGGTGAATGCGCTGTTGCATCGCTTCAAGACGCTTTCATCGAGCGGCGGGGAATTGCGGCCCGGCATCGTGCACCGCCTGGACAAAGATACGAGCGGATTGATTGTGGTGGCCAAGAACGACCGCGCGCACGCAGCTCTGGGCGCGATGTTCGCTTCGCGGCGCGTGGGCAAGACCTACATTGCGCTGGTGCAGGGGGCGGTGGAGCGGGAGAAAGGAACGATCAGCGCCGCGGTGAGCCGCGATCCGGTGCGGCGCACGCGGATGACGACACGGCCCAGCGAACAGGGGCGGACCGCAATCTCGCACTATCAGGTGCTGCGACGCCTGGAGACGCGATACGGCAGATTCACGCTGGTGAGCGTGCGGATCGAGACCGGGCGCACGCATCAGATCCGCGTACACATGGCATCGATCGGACACCCGGTGACAGGGGATACGCTGTACGGCGGCGCGGGGCAGCTACGCGACCAGCAGGCGCTGCAAGCCGCATCATCGCGGGCGGCGCGCAGGAAGTCAGAGCCTGAGCCGCTGCGTCTGGGGCGGAATTTTCTGCACGCAGCGCGGATTGAGTTTGCCCATCCCACGACCCACGAGCCGCTGCAGTTTGAATGCCCGCTGCCGGGCGAGCTGGAGGCGTTTCTGCTACGCCTGGAAGCGGCCAAGTCGCCGACGGCCCCGGCTTGATGGCGATGAGACCGGCCGGCAGCGCGGGAGGCGCGCAGGCAACTGCGGGATTGTTAAAATAGAGGGGACATGACCGATCGCCGTTTTTCTCCGATGGCAACGCACTCCCTGCAGGGCTCACGCAGACTTGCACTCTCGATTGCGGCAGCAGTTGTTACCGCAGGTTTGATCGCGAGTCTTTCAGCGCAGACGCCGAGCGGGGCATCCACAACGACGCAGCCGGCCGCAGCCGCAACGACGCAGCCTGCGGCAGCGGCGACGACGCAGAATGCGCCGGGAAGCGCGCAGGCAACGCCGGCGCAGGGCAATCAGAGCAGCGTCCCGACCGATGTGGGCACGACCCTGTTCCGGACCGCCGTGAACGAAGTCAGCCTCATCTTCACGGTCACGGACAAGCACGGGCACTATATCCCGAACCTGACGCAGAGCGACTTTGCGCTTCTGGACGACCAGAAGGCTCCGGCACGGGTGAACTCGTTCCATCAGCAGATCAATCTGCCGCTGCGGGTAGGAATCCTGATTGACACCAGCAGTTCCATCCGTTCCCGCTTCCAGTTCGAGCAACAGTCGGCGACCGAGTTTCTGCTGGAGGTATTGCGGGCCAAGAGCGACCGGGCATTCGTGATGGGATTCGAC
>JAKCDN010000370.1 GCA_021841795.1 Acidobacteriota bacterium
CGCATTCAGAAAACCCATGACGCAAGATGCACGAACCGCGGCTGCCAGCCGCAAAAAGACGACACCCGCCAAAGGCGACGGTCACAGCCGCAGCGCAACCACAGCGATGTTTCAGCACTATGAGGCTGCGGTGCTGTTGCTGCAGCAGGGCAAGTACGAAAAGGCGCTGGCGGCGCTGGAAAAGCTGCTGCCGGAGGCGCCGGCGGAGATCCGCGACCGGTGCCGCGTGTACATCAGCACCTGCCAACGCCAGTTGCAGGGGCAGAAGCGCTCCTTTTTCACTCCGGAAGAGCACTACGATTACGCAATCTCCCTGCTCAACACCGGCTACTACGAAGAGGCGCGCGAGCAGTTAAGCCAGGTTCTGGCCAACCACCCGGATGCCGACTATGCGTTCTACGGGCTGGCGGTGCTGGAGTCGATCACCGGCCGCGCGCATGATTGCCTTGCCAATCTGACGCGGGCGATCGAGCTGAACCCCAAGAGCCGGCTGCAGGCACGGGTAGACAACGACTTTCAGAACATGGCGGACGATCCGCGGTTCACCGAGTTGCTTTATCCCGAGGTACCTTAGGGCCCGTTTTGAACTCATCGATCTCTCGAATCCGTAAGCTGCCGCAAGCGCCGCAGCACGATCCCGCGGCTGCGCGACACCCGTTGCGCGTGGTGGCTCTTGGCGGAGGAACAGGCCTGTCCACACTGTTGCGCGGGTTGAGGCGGCATGTGCCCGCGCCCGGCGAGAGCCCGGCTCTGGATGACGCGGTAGGCGATCTGGCCGCGGTGGTCACGGTGACCGACGACGGCGGCTCCTCGGGACGGCTGCGGCAGGACTTCAACATGCTGCCGCCGGGCGACCTGCGCAACTGCATGGTTGCGCTGAGCGAGGAAGAGGATCTGCTGACCCGTCTGTTCGCGCACCGATTTCGCGCCGGATCGGAACTGAAGGGGCACAGCTTCGGCAACCTCTTCGTGGCGGCGCTGACCGAGATTACGGGCGACTTTGCCCAGGCGGTGCAGCTGGCATCGAAGATTCTGGCGACCCGCGGACGCATCTACCCGGCGACGACGGCCAACACCACGCTGATTGCCCACATGGAAGACGGCTCCGTGGTGCGCGGCGAAACCAGCATCACGGCCAGCCACCAGCGCATCGTGGAGCTGACCTTCGATCCGCCGCATCCCCGGCCGCTGCCGGAGACGCTGGAGGCGATCGCGCGCGCCGATCTGATCACGGTCGGCCCCGGTTCGCTCTACACCTCGCTGATTACCAACCTGCTGGTTGACGGCATTCCCGAAGCGGTGGCCTCGGCCGGCGGCGTGCGCGTCTACATCGCCAACCTGATGACGCAGGCCAACGAGAGCCTGGGACTGAGCGCCGCCGATCATATCCAGCGGATCTACGAACACACCCGCCGGCCCATCTTTGATTACGCGGTGGTGAACACGGGCGCGTTTTCAGCCGAGACGGTGGCCCGCTACGCCGCCGAAGGCGCGTCGCCGATCGTCGCCGATATCGAGCGCATTGAAGCGCTCGGCGTGCGCTGCATCACCGGCAACTTTGCCAGCGAAGAGAACGTGGTGCGCCACACCGCCAGCCAACTGGCCGACGTGGTGCTGGAGCTGGCCCAGGAACGCACGCAGCGCCCGCGCGAAACCTAGCCTTCCGCCGGCAGCGCCCGAACTGCCGCGAAACGGCGCCCGGGACCGCAGGCTTTTGCCCTGCCGCGGAGGGTTGCGATTTCCCGCCAAAATCAGAGCCCGGGAGCGGCGGCTTCGGGATACATTTGTAGGAGAAATGCTTGCGAGCGCCTGTGGACGCGGAAGCGGCCACGGCCACGATCGGGAGGAAGCATGAGCAAATCGCAGATGCGAATCACCCTGGGAGTCTGTCTTCTGGCGCTGTCGATGGGCGCGCTGGCGCAGGTGATGGGCAAGCCCGGCCTGTGGGATATGACCAGCACTCTGACCTGGCAAAAGACGCCGATGCCTCCGGGGATCACGCTGCCGGCCGGTATCCAGAGTCCCTTTGCGCCCACCACACACACCAGCCAGGTCTGCATGACGCAGCAGATGATCGACAAGTTCGGCGCGCCCTTTGCCTACTCGCAGGGGCAGGAGAACTGCACCGTGACCAACATCGTGCGCAAGCCGTCCAGCCTGACCGCGGAGATGACCTGCACGGGCAGAATCAGCGGCAAGACCACCATCGAGTCCTCCTGGCCGGACGGCAACACGGCGCACGGCACGGCGCACTTCGTCGGAGCCATGCAGATGGGCAACAGCGCGCTCCCTGTCGAATACACGGTGGAAAGCACGTCCACGTACAAGGGAGCCGATTGCGGCGACGTGAAGCCGATGCAGTTACCGGCCGGCAAGTGAGCTGCGCCCGAAGGAACGGCGCACCGGGCTACGACGCCTCCACCGTCCGCTTGAGCTGCCCGCAGGCGGCGAAGATGTCGCGGCCGCGGGGCTGGCGGATATAGGCGGCGATTCCCTCCCCCGTCAGCAGCTGGTGAAACGCAGCGACCTCCGCTGGATCGGGCATTTCATAGGTGATGCCGGGGCCGGGGTTCCAGGCGATCAGGTTCACCTTGGCCGGCAGGCCCGTGCGGCGCACCAGGCGAGCCAGCTCGCGGGCGTGCTGGGGACGATCGGTGACGCCGCCCAGCAGCACATACTCGAAGGTCATCCGTTCGCGCGGGCGCAGCGGCACACGGCGCACCGCCTCGATGACTTCGGCGATAGGCCACTTGCGGTTGATGGGCATGACTTCGGCGCGGATCTGGTCGTTGGGCGCGTTGAGGCTGATGGCCAGCCGGGGCCGCAGATCGAGCGGTTCCCGAGCA
>JAKCDN010000371.1 GCA_021841795.1 Acidobacteriota bacterium
GTTACGAATCCGAATTGCGAAGTCGGCGTCGGGCCGCCCCATGAAGTCGCGGATTCTGCTCTTCGCGCTGGCGGTCTGCGCGGCCGGCGCACTGGCGGGAGTCTGCGTTTTCAGCTTCCTCTACGTGAAATACGCGCGCATCGTCGATGCGCGGCTCAAGCAGCCGATCTTTGCCAACACCGCTAAGATTTATGCGGCGCCGCGCGAGGTCAGGCCGGGGCAAAAGCTCAGCATCAGCCTGATTGCCGGGGAACTGCGGGAGGCCGGATACACGGCGGAGGGCGCCTCGCAGGCATCGCCGCTGGGCGCCTACACCCAGGGCGTGCAGCAGATCACGGTGCAGCCGGGCCCGCAGTCCTATCACGCGCCGGACGCGGCCACCATCCACGTAAGCGGCGGCGTGGTCAGCGCCATTACCGACGATCGCGGGCAGGCGCTCTCCAGCTATGAGCTCGAGCCGCTTCTGATCACGGGGCTGAGCGAAGACGAGCATCGGATCAAGCGTCGGCTGCTGACCTACGACGAAATTCCGCAGAACCTCGTCCACGCGGTCATCGCCATTGAGGACCGGCGTTTTTTTGAGCACAGCGGGATCGATTACTGGCGCATCCTGGGCGCCATGCGCAACGACATTTTTCATCTGCATCGCTACAAGGAAGGCGCATCCACGCTCACGCAGCAGTTGGCGCGCGGATTTTTCCTCACCCCGGAGCGGACGTACTCGCGCAAAATCCGGGAGGCGGTCATCAGCATTATCCTCGAGCATCGCTTCGACAAACAGCAGATTTTCCAGATGTACGCGAATGAGATCAATCTGGGGCAGCGGGGTAGCTTTTCGATTGATGGCTTCGGCGAGGCATCCGAGGCCTACTTCGGCAAGGACGTGGGCCAGCTGAATCTGTCCGAGTGCGCGCTGCTCGCGGGCCTGATCCAGAGCCCCAACTATCTGAATCCATTCCGGCATCCGGAGCGGGCCATCGACCGGCGCAACCTGGTGCTGGATTCGATGATCGAGACCGGCGCCATCTCCAAGTCGCTGGGAGAAGCCGCAAAGGCCGAGCCGCTGCATCTGGTTCCGGGCGGCGTGGACGCAAGCGAGGCGCCCTACTTTGTCGATCTGGTGCACGACCAGCTTACGCAACGCCTCGGCGACCGGGACTTCAACCGCGAAGGCCTGCGCATTTATACCTCGCTCGATCCGGAACTGCAGCGTCTGGCGACGCAGGCGGTCGAGTCGACCATTCGCCAGGTGGATGCGCAGGTCGACAAGGTTCATGCGCGCGACAGGAAGCTGGGCCGGCCTTACGTCTACCCGCAGGTGGCGCTGGTGGCGCTGAATCCGCACACCGGCCAGGTGCTGGCGCTGGTGGGCGGACGCAGCTACGGGACATCGCAGGTGAACCACGCCGTGGCGCACCGGCCCACGGGATCGATCTTCAAGCCGTTTGTCTATGCCTCTGCGTTCCAGACCGCGGTGGAGGGCACGATGCTGCCCGGCCACGATCATCTTTTCTCGCCGGTGACCCTGCTGAACGACGCGCAGCAGACCTACGGGGCGGGAACGCCGTACGAGTACACGCCCAAGAACTTTGAGGGCGAGTACTACGGAACCATCACCGCGCGCTACGCGCTCATGCGCTCCGACAACAACGCGACCATCGGCCTGGCGAGCATGGTGGGCTTCGAACGCGTGGCGGATCTGGCGCGGAGCGCGGGCATCAAGAGCGCGCAGCCGACGCCGGCCATGGCGATCGGATCCTACGACGCCACGCCGCTGGACATGGCAGGCGCATACACGGTGTTTGCCAACGGCGGCCTGCACATCGACCCGTGGATGCTGGCCAGCGTGCGCACCACGAAGGGCGATATTGTGCAGGACTACTCGCCGTCGACGCGGCAGGTGCTGGATGCGCGCGTTGCTTTCCTCACCACTTCGCTGATGGAGGCCGTGCTGCAGGGCGACGGAACAGGCGCCGGAGTGCGCAACATGGGCTTTATCTCGCCGGCGGCGGGCAAGACCGGAACCGATCACGACGCCTGGTTCGCCGGCTTCACCAGCAGCTTGCTCTGCATTGTCTGGGTCGGCAACGACGACTACTCTGACATCAAACTGCAGGGCGCGCAGGCGGCAGCCCCGATCTGGGCGGACTTCATGAAGCAGGCGGTGCAGTTGCCCGAGTACTCCGACACGAACGAGTTCACGCCGCCGGAAGGCGTTCAGGTTGAGACGCTGGACAAGGCGTCCAATCTGCTTGCGGACGGCGCCTGCCCCGACGACTATACCGCGGCATTCCTGGACGGAACCGCGCCCACTGAAACCTGCGACCACAAGGGCCTGGGCGGCGACGACCACCGCAACATCTTCCAGAAGATCTTCGGCCTCGGCAAGTCCTCGAAGTGAATCCGCGGGCCTGCGTGCGTGCGGCGACCGGCGCCGGGCCGCGGGCTGCGCTTACCCGTCCACGTCGGTGCCGTCGGGCATGGGCTGGCAGCACGGGCACCAGAAGGTGACGCGCGCGTCCGCGCCCTGGATGCGGCGGCGAATGAGCTGGCCGCAGCGGCGGCAGGGCTCTCCGGCGCGGCCGTAGACCCACAGGCTTTCGCCCGGATTGGAGGAGCGGGTTGTCCGCCGCTGCCGGCCGCGATACGTGACGATGGTGTCGCCCGAATCCACCAGCACATTGGCCTGCAGCAGGTTTTGGGCGCTGACGATGACGGCGGCAAGCTCATCGGCGCTGAGCGAGGCGACGGCGCGAAACGGATGCAGGCCGTTGACGAAGCAGATCTCCGACTTGAAGACATTGCCCACGCCGGCGGCGATGGATTGATCGAGAAG
>JAKCDN010000026.1 GCA_021841795.1 Acidobacteriota bacterium
CCTGAGCGCCGAGGGTCCAAAGGGAGCTGGGGCCCTGAATCCAGGTGCCGGGGTGGGCGCTCTGGAAGCCGCCGGTGGCGCCGAGGGTGATGGTGGGATAGAAGGCACTGACGGCGATGCCGATCTGGGCGTTGTCCGCGTCGGCGAGGCGTTCCTGGGCGGAGATGTCGGGGCGGCGCTGGAGCAACTGGGAGGGCACGCCGAGAGGAATGCCGGGCAGGGCGAGGTCGAGCGGTGAGGGGGGAATGCTGAAGGCCGAGAGGTCGTAATTGGCGATGGTGCCGACGGCGTGCTCGTACTGCGCGCGGGCGACGCCAAGATCGACGAGCTGGGCGCGGACGGTTTCAAGCTGGGTCTGCGCCTGGGCGACATCGACGGCTGTGGCGACACCGCCGACGAAGCGCTTCTGGGTGAGATCGAGCTGGTGCTGGAGGTCGGCTACGGTCTGGGTGAGCAACTGGATCTGGGAGTCGAGGCCGCGGAGGGCGAAGTAGTCTGTGGCCATCTCGGCGTGGAGGGTGAGGTCGACGTTCGCGGTCTGCGCGGCGGTGGCCTGCGCCTGCGCCTGTGCCTGCTCGACGGTGCGGCGGATACGGCCCCAGAAGTCAGGCTCCCAACTGGCCTGGCCGGCGATAGTGAGGTCGGCGGCGATGGCGGCGTTGGAGGGGCTGGAGTAGGGCGCGTTGGCGGAGTTTTTGAGGCCCTGGGGCGAGACGCCGGCCGAGAGCGTGGGGTAGAGGTTGGCGCGGGCGGCGACGACCTGGTCGCGGGCGGCGAGATAGGTTTCAAGAGCCTGGCGGAGCTCGACGTTGGTGGTGGCGATGCGCTCCTCCAGCTGGTTGAGCTGGGGATCGTGGTAGATCTCCCACCACTTGCCTTTGAGCAATCCGTCGGAGGGGTTGGCCGGCTGCCAGGCGCCGCCGACGGGATTGGGCGGGGGGATGACCGAGGATGCGCCGGTCTCCTTGTAGGCGGCGGGTGCGTTGTATCCAGGCCGGTTGTAGTTGGGGCCAACGGGCTTGCAGGCGGAGAGGAACAAGAGGGCGCAAGGGAGCAGGAAGGCGAGGGAGCGCGCGGCGCGGGCGCGGTAAGACGATGGGCCGGGGCGCTGGTCCGAAGCCGGCAGATGCGCTGGCGAGGATGCCGCCGGTTCCGGATCAGGCGGACAGGCCCGGGCCGAGGGCGCGATACCGGTCTTGAATTGCGGAGCCAGGGCCATGCTTACAGGCCTCCCGCGGAGGCGGCTGCGCCGCCTGGATGGACGACGGTGACCTTTTCGCCCTCGATGAGCGAATCGGGGGGATCCTGGATGACCTGATCGCCGGGGTTGAGTCCGGTGACGATCTGCACGGTGGCTCCGTCATCTTCGCCGATGGTGACGCGAATGAGATGGGCGGTATCGCCATGGACGACGGTGCTGACCTGCAGGCCTTCACGGCGAAAGATGAGCGCAGCGGTGGGCACGATGAAGGTGGGGTTTGTGGCCGGGGTTTTGAAATGGACCTGAGCCAGCGCGCCGGGCATGAGCAGGCCGGAGCGGTTATCGACGTCGATTTCGGTCAGGAGGGTGCGGCTGGAGGGATCCATGGCGTCGGCGGTGCGCACGAGGGTTCCGACGAAGGTTTTTCCGGGGTACTCGGGGAAGGTGAGATCGATCTTCATGCCCCGTCGGAGGGAGGGGGTGTAGATCTGGGGGACGTCGGTATAGACGCGCAGGGTCGAGATGGCCTGCATGTGGAAGAGCTCGGCGCTGTTGCCCTGGCTGATCAACTGCCCGGTATCGATGGCGCGGGCGGTGACGACGCCGTCGAAGGGCGCGTAGACCTTCTCGAAGGATTGCAGCTCCTTGAGGCGCTGGAGATTGGCCTGCGCGGATTGGACGGCGGCCTGGGTGGCGGCGGCCTGATTGACGTAGGTATCGGTATCCTGCTGGGCGACGGCGTCGGACTTGACGAGCCCGGAGTAGCGGTCGGCCTGGATGCGCGCGATGTTGGCGTTGGCCCTGGCGGTGGCCAGGTCGGACTCGGCCTGCATCACCTGACGGTCGAGCTCGGGGGTGTCGATGACGGCGAGGAGCGCGCCTTTTTTGACGTGGGCGCCGATGTCGTAGTACCAGCGGACGAGGTAGCCGTCCGTGCGGGCGTAGATGGGGGAGTCGGTAAAGGCGGTGACGTTGCCGGGGAGGACGAAGGAATCGACGGGCGCGCCGGGCCGGGCCGGGGCCACGGCGACGGCGGGGGCAGCCAGGTCGTGGGTCTGCGCCTTGAGGGCGGAGCCGGCATGAACGCGGCTGAGGATGCCGGTGGCGGCCAGGACCACGAAGACGAGCAGGACCAGGCCGGCGCCGATGAGGGCCTTGCGGGGCGAGAAGGAATCGAGCTCGGGGGCAGCCTCGTGATTTTCCGGGCCGGACTGGGGGCCTGGTGCGGGATGCGGATTCGGTTGGTGGTTCATGGCAGTTACTCCGGAGACTCGTCAAATTCGTCAAAGCCGGTGCTGACGCGCGCCGGTTCGCGGCGGCGCCGGTGTTCGAGGCGGCCGTGGATGAAGGCGAAGAAGGCAGGGACAAAGAAGAGAGTGGCGACGGTGGCAAGGAGCAGCCCGCCGATGACGGCGCGTCCCAGGGGGGCGTTCTGTTCACCGCCGTCGCCGAGCCCGAGGGCCATGGGCACCATGCCGATGATCATGGCCAGTGCGGTCATGACGACGGGACGGAGGCGGACAAAGCCGGCGTTGAGGGCGGCGCGGCGGGCGTCGCCGACCAGCATCTCCAACTGCTCGCGGGCAAAGCTGACGACGAGGATGGAGTTGGCAGTGGCCACGCCCATGCACATGATGGCGCCGGTGAGCGCGGGCACGCTGAGATGGGTGCCGGTGAGGAAGAGGAACCAGACGATGCCGGCCAGCGCTGCGGGCAGCGCGGAGATGATGAGGAAGGGATCGAGCCATGACTGGAAGTTGACGACGATGAGGAGATAGACGAGGAGGATGGAGAAGGCGAGGCCGGCAAGCAGGCCGATATAGGAGCGGCGCATGGTATCGCTCTGTCCGCGCAGGATGAAGGCGGAGCCGCGCGGCAGTTGTCCGTGGTAGCGGGCGACGATTTTCTCCATGGCGCGGGTGACGGATCCGAGGTCGGTGGCGTCGACGTTGGCGTAAATGTCGATCACGGGCAGCACGTTGTAGTGCGTCACGACCGCCTGTTCGGCTCCGGGGTCGATGGAGGCCAGGTTGCCGAGGACCTGGACGGGAGCGGGCGCGCCGGGCGCGGCGGTGGGAGCTGCGCCGGCGGGCGACTGTCCGGCTGACCCGGGGGCGCCGGTGGAAGGCGCGGATTTGAGGGCCTGGATGGGAACGCTGCCGGTGATGGGCAGGCCGGCGAGCTGGGCCATGGTGTCCATGCGGTATTGGGGGGCCATGATGGCGATGTTGTAGGAGACGCCGTTGCGCGGATCGAGGTAGAAGTTGGGGCTGGTCTGGAAGCTGCCGCTGAGGGCGACGAGCAGGCTCTCGGCGACATTTTGCTGGGTAAGGCCGGTATCGGCGGCGCGGGTGCGATCGACGTTGACGGTGAGGTTGGGATAGTTGAAGGGTTGCTGAATGCGGGCATCGACGGCGCCGGGGACATAGCGGACGTCATTCAACATGCGCTCGGCAAGGGCGCGGTTGGCGTAGAGGTTCGGCCCGATGATCTGAATATCGATGGGGGCGGCGACGCCGAAGTTGAGGATCTGGGTGACGATATCGACGGGCACGGTGTAGAAGGTAACGCCGGGGTAGTCGCGGGAGAGGACGGCGCGGAGGCGCTGCACGTAGGCGTCGGTGGGATGGTGGCGGGGCGTGAGTTCGACCTGGATGTCGGCATCGGAGGGGCCGACGGGCGCGGAGACGGAGTAAGAGAGATTGAGCGAGGAGTAGGGCAGGCCGATGTTGTCGATGACGGTATTCAGCTCCCCCGGGGGAATGACCTGGCGGATGGTCTTTTCGACGTGATCGCAGAGGGCGGCAGTCTCCTCGATGCGCGTGCCGGTATGGGCGCGGACGTGGATGGTAAATTCGCCGGCGTCGACGGTCGGGAAGAAGTCCTGGCCGAGCCATGGCCCGAGCAGGGCGACAGAGCCGATGGCGAAGAGGAGAAAGACGGCGATGAAGACGCCGGGGCGATCGACGCAGACGGTGAGGACGCGGAGATAGCCGTGGCGCAACTTCTCGAAGCGGCTTTCGAAGGCGAGCTGAAAACGGATGAGCGGGTTGCGGCTAAGGCGCTTGCGGGCGATTTCGGCATCGTCGTGCTCGTGGAGCAGGTAACGCGCCATGGTGGGGACGACGGTGCGGGAGAGGAGGTAGCTGGCGAGCATGGCGAAGACGACGGCTTCGGCCAGGGGGACAAAGAGGTAGCGCGCGACCCCGCCGAGGAAGAACATGGGCAGGAAGACGATGCAGATGGCGAGGGTGGAAACCAGGGCCGGGGTGGCGATCTGCGCGGCGCCGTCGAGGATGGCCTGCTCGATCTCCTTGCCGGATTCGAGGTTGCGGTTGATGTTTTCGATCTCGACGGTGGCGTCGTCGACGAGGATGCCGACGGCGAGGGCGAGGCCGCCGAGGGTCATGATGTTGATGGTCTGGTGCAGGGCGTAGAGGGCGGTGATGGAGCAGAGGATGGAGAGAGGAATCGACACCGCGATGATGAGGGTGGAGCGCCAGCTTCCGAGGAAGACCAGGATCATGATGGCGGTGAGGCAGGCGGCGATGATGGCCTCGCGGATGACGCCGTTTATCGATCCGCGGACAAAGATGGACTGATCGGAGAGCGGAACGATCTTCAATTGCCGCGGCAACTGTCCTCGCATGCCGGGGTCGTTGATGATGCGGCGCACGTCCCGGATGATGTCGAGGGTAGAGGAGGAGCCGATTTTGAGGACGTTCATCATGATGGCGCGATGGCCGTCGACGCGCACGATGTTGGTCTGCGGGGGGTTGCCGTCGAGCACATGGGCGACGTCGTGGATATAAACCACGGCGCCGCCGATGGTTTTGATGGGCATGTTGTTGATGGCTTCGAGAAGGGCGGGCGCGGAGTTGGTTTCAACCTGGTACTCGAAGCGGTCGATCTTGATGGTGCCGGAGGGAGCGATGACGTTCTGCGCGGTGATGGCGCTGACGACGTCGGACGGAGAGAGTCCGCGCGCCTGCAGTGCGTGTTCGTCGAGGTCGATCATGATCTCGCGCTGCTTGCCGCCGTAGGGGAAGGGAACCTGGGCGCCTTCGACGGTGGCCAGCTGCACGCGGATGGTGTTTGTGCCGAGGTCGTATAGCCGCTGCTCGTCGAGGCCGGGACCGGAGAGGCCCAACTGGAGGACGGGCACGCTGGAAGCGTTGTACTGAATGATGAGAGGCGGGATGCTGCCGGGAGGGAGCGAGCGCAGCTCGGTCTGCATGATGGCGGTGATCTGCGCCACGGAGCCGGCGATGTTGACGTTGGGGTGAAAGAAGACCTTGATGACGCCGACGCCGACGAGGGACTGCGATTCAATGTGATCGATGTCGTTGACGGTGGTGGTCATGCCGCGCTCGGCATTGCTGACGATGCGGTCGGCCATCTGTTCGGCGGAGAGGCCGGTGAAGTTCCACACCACGCTGACGATGGGGATGTCGATGGCGGGAAAGATGTCCACGGGCATCGAATCGATGCTGAAGAGGCCGAGGATCAAAATCAGCAGCGCAAAGACGGCAAAGGTATAGGGCCGCCTGAGCGCAAGCCGGACAATCCACATCATAGGACTGGTTCTCGCTCCCAGAGCCTGGTCCCGGCAATTGCCGCGAGCGGCAAAGCGAAGGACAGGCACAAGGCCGGCATTCAGTTTGTTGCGAGGTTCGTAAGCGGGTTGCGGCCGAGCCTGCCCGCAGGCAGGGTGAAACACGACCGTTCACCGGTACGAGCCGGCTCCTCGGGTTCCGACCGGAGGCCGCTCGCGCGGAGCCCGGCCTGATTTCCACTTGAAAAGACTATGGTAGCTGAAAATTTTGAGCGACGAGACTGCATGAAGGGTACCGGAGGCAGCGCACGACGGTCTATTGAATAAAGATGGCCGGCGAGGTGTCGGGGATTCTGAATCTGCCGGCCGGCGGCGGGGAGGGGTGGAGGCGATGCCGGGGCTGGAGGAAAAGGGACGGAAATGGCGATTCCCAGCGCCGCGATGGCACGTCTAAAGCTCATACTGGGGTTCAAGAGACGTCGCAACCCGTCTGAGTCCGGTAGACTGGGAGTTGGATTCCGAGATGGGGTTCAACCCTGCTTCCGGCGCCTGGCGCGGCAGGGATGTTGCGGGAAGGGGACGGTTCGAAATCGGAAGGGCGGCCAGCGGGTGTGAGCCCCGGAGGGCCGCAGTGCGCCGCCGAAGCGAGCCCGGTTTGGGCAGGGTGGCCGCGGTCCTGTAGAATCAATCTTTCCTAAACGTAAGACCAGATTTTCAGCCAAGAGGGTGTGCATATTCTTCCTGTGAAGCAGAACTATGGTACGAAAGAGTATTTGTGCTCGTCGCAGGGCTCAAACCCGGTGAAGATTCAGCACACTTTCATCTCGCGCGCCGTCGCCAAGGCGGGGCGTCTGTTCCGCTATGCCGCGATTCTGGTTTTGGTTTCGGCAGCGGTCGCCGCGCTGGCTCAGACCTCGGAGACGATCGACCAGATCCGGGTGATCGGAAACCGCCGCATCCCGAAGGAGACGATCCTGGCGCGGATGTTCACGCACCCGGGGGACACGTACGACCCGATCTCGATTGAGCGCGACTTCCACTCGCTGTGGAACACGGGCTACTTCGAGGATCTGCGGATCGAGCGGGAGGACACGGAGCGGGGCGTGATTCTGAACGTGTTTGTGCGCGAGAAGCCCACGATCCGCGAGATCAACTACAAGGGTCTGAGCAGCGTGACGGTTTCCGACGTGCTGGACCGTTTCAAGAAGGAAAAGGTGGGTTTGTCGGTCGAGAGCCAGTACGATCCGACGAAGATCAAGGCGGCCGAGGCGTCGATCAAGCGGCTGCTGGCCGAGCACGGCCACCAGTTCGCCACGATCAAGACGGACGTGAAGACGATCCCGCCGGCGTCGGTGCAGGTGAACTTCAACATCAAGGAAGGTCCGGTGGTGAAGGTGGGCCGGATCTCATTTATCGGCAACCGGCACCTGAGCTCGCTGTACCTGCGCCGGTCGATGAAGAACCTGAAGCCGATCGGAATCCCCTACTCGATCATCTTCGAGGATCTGTTTCCGCAGACCTACGACTCGTCGAAGCTGGAGGAAGACACGGAGCGCGTGCGCCAGGCGTATCGGGACAAGGGGTATGCCAACGCGGCGGTGGAAGAGCCGAAGACGCAGATCCGCGACGAGGGCGGCCTGAACTGGTTTACCTTCCGTCCGCGCAAGGGCAAGCGGATCGACATCCAGCTGACGATTGAAGAGGGCGGCCGCTACCGGCTGGGCACGATCACGTTCACGGGGAACAAGCAGATCACCAACCAGAAGGCGCTACGGGCGCAGTTTTCCCTGAAGGACGGGGACTGGTTCAATGCCACGGCGATCGGCAAGGGGCTGGACAACCTGAAGAAGGCCTACGGAAGCCTGGGGTACATCAACTTCGGCGCGGTGCCGACGGTGAAGACGGACGACCAGAAGAAGACGGTGTCATTGAACATCGACATCGACGAGGGCAAACAGTTCTTTGTCTCCCGCATCGAGTTCCAGGGCAACACGATCACGCGCGACCGCGTGATCCGGCGCGAGCTGATGCTGGACGAAGGCTCGGTATACAACTCGCAGCTGTGGGAGTACAGCCTGCTGCGCCTGAACCAGCTGGAATACTTCGATCCGCTGAAGGTGGACCAGGACTCGGAGGCGCACCAGGACCCGGACAACGGCACGGTCGAGCTTCTTCTGAAGGTGAAGGAGAAGGGCAAGAACTCGATCGGGATGAACGGCGGCGTGAGCGGGTACTCGGGCGCGTTTCTGGGCGTGAACTACCAGACCAACAACTTTCTGGGACTGGGCGAGACCCTGAGCCTGCAGGCCAACCTGGGCAGCATCCAGCGCACGTTCCTCTTCGGCTTTACGCAGCCCTACATCAGGAACCGCCCGATCAACGTGGGCTTCCAGATCTTCAACCAGAAGCAGGATTACAACGCGGCGAAGAACTACCAGGCGACCACGGGAGCGTCACTGAACCTTTCCACCGCGGAGAAGTCGCTGACGCAGAACTATAACGTCGGATCGGACGGCCTGAACTTCTCGATCAGCTACCCGCTGAAGCGTCATGCCTTCCAGCGCGTGGGCATGACCTACTCGTGGACGAAGTCTTCGATCACGGCATTCAGCACGGCGTCGGAGACGTTCTTCCAGACGATCGCGTTCCGGTCCGGGATCCAGGGCTCGAATCCGCTGGCGGGGATCATCAACAGCTCGGTCAGCCTCAGCTATTCCTACGACACGGTATCGAACCCGCTGCGTCCGCGCGAAGGCAAGCAGTACACGGCGTTCTTCCAGATTGCCGGACTGTGGGGCGACGTGCGCTACATCAACCCGGTGGTGGCGTACAAGCGTTTTATTCCGGTGCACTATCTGATGCCGTCGGCATCGGGACGGAACGTGCTGGGCATCCGCGCGCAGTTGAGCTACATTCGCGGCATCTCGGGAGACGTGGCGCCGCCGAACAACCGTTTCTACGCCGGCGGCGAAACGGACCTGCGCGGCTTTGACGAGCGCAGCTCGACGCCGTACGGCTACGTGCCGACGCGCGTGAACTTCCAGCTCACGAACCCGGACGGCAGTTGCGTTCCGCGCGATCCGACGAATCCGGAAGACAACCAGTGCATCCAGGTGCCGCTGCCGGTTTACGGTATCGCCTCGATCGGCGGCGACGCCAACTTCAACACCAACCTGGAGTACCGCATTCCGGTGGTGGGGCCGTTCACGTTCGCGTTCTTCGACGATTTCGGCCTCGATGCGGCGGTGAGCCACGGGCAGCTTCTGCAGAGCCCCGAGGGCTATGCCTCGTTGATCGCGCCGCTTTACGGATGTCCGGTGGTGAACAACGGCTCCTGTCAGGGCGGCATTTCGGGATCGCAGGTCGGCTTCCAGCCGGATATCCGGCCGGTGGCGGGAACCAACCTGGTGCCGCGCATGTCGGTCGGCTCGGAGCTGTCGGTGCTGATGCCGATCATCAATGCGCCGTTCCGGCTGTACTACGCGTACAACCCGATGCGCCTGTTCGAGCAGCCGTATTGCAACGACGTCGTACTGGGCCAGAAGCTGGAGAGCTGCTCCGCCGAGCTGATCACGCGGTCAATGTTCCCGCCGGGCGGCGCGGGCGATTACACGTACCAGGAAGCGATGCAGGCCTACGGCGCGCAATATGTGTTCCGGGAGCCGCGCAAGACCTTCCGCCTGACCATCTCCACGACGTTCTAAGGGAGTTAAGACGGAGAAACGCCAAGAGGGCCGCTCGCAGGAGCGGCCTTTCCGCACTGGAGGCGACATTACGATCCGAGTCCATGGGGGCGGCATGGGCCGGTGTGGATGCCGCATTCCCGGCCAGCTTTTGAGCGCGCGGGCGCGCCGCCGGCAGGGCGTCTCTGATTTTGTTCCCGGGTCTCTTGTTTGCCTGGTCCCTGCTTCTCTATAATTCCCACTAGTTCCCGGCGATGCCATGGCGTGCGCAAATGCGCCCTACGCTGTGCGCCACGAAGTCTTTCGAAGAGGGTTCAGAGGGCATCGCAGGACGGCCCGGCCCCGACGGCGGCTACGCACAAGGGAACTCCAAGGAGTCATTCAATTCACATGAAGCGCCTGTTTTTGTCCGCACTTTTCCTGGTTTCTGCAACTGCCATGGTGGCTGCAGGCCAAACCCCGGCTGGAACCAGACCCGCCGCCGAGCAAAAGCCATCCGCGTCGGCCACTGTGCCGACGGCGAAGGTCGCCGTGATTGCTTTCCAGGCAGCGGTTGCCCAGACCAACGAGTTTCAGCGCGATGTTGCCGATCTGCAGAAGAAGTACGATCCCACGAGAACCCAGCTGAAGAGCCTGAGCGACCAGATCGACGCGCTTACGAAGCAACTGCAGACGAACAGCGCCACGCTGACGGATGCGGAGCGCGCGAGCCGGGCCCGCACGATCGATGAAAAGAAGAAGCAACTGGACCGCGATTCCCAGGATGCGCAGAGCGACTTCCAGGCGGACATGCAGCAGACCATCAACGGCGTGGCGCAGAAGGTGGGCGTGCTGATGACGGACTATGCGCAGAAGCATGGCTATACGCTGGTTCTGGATGCCGGGGAGCAGCAGACGCAGACGGTTCTGTATGCGGTGCCGGCGATGGACATTACCAAGGCCGTGATCGAGGCATACAACCAGAAGTCCGGGATTCCGGCGCCCGCGCAACAGGCCGGCGGCGAGCCGGACGCGCCCCAGCCGCAACCGGCAGCGCACTGAGAGCGGGCCGCAGGGAACAGTCTTCAGGCGCCGGCGGGCCGCGAACGGCGGACGCAGGCGCCTGAGATGCTCTTCCGGTTTCCCAGTTTCAGCCGCCTGCCCTATAATCCATCTAGTTCCTGCTGACGTCTCCGTTTGCGTCTATTGAGCCTTGCCGGTTCGGCGGGGAGTTCCCGAAACAAACCGGGATCAAGAGCAGCCGTGAGTACGCAGGGGTTTGCCTCTGCGTCGAACTACAGGAGCCAGACAGGAATTCCGAAGGAGTTTTCGATCCAGATGAAGCGCACTCTTGCCCTCATTGCATTGCTGGCCTCAGGGATGGTTCTGAGCGCCACCGCCCAAACCCAGCCTGCGCCGGCCGCCGCGGCGCCGAGCGCGGCTCCGACCGCGACTCCAGCCCGGATTGCGGTGATAGCCTTCCAACTGGCGGTTGCGCAGACCAACGAAGGCCAGCGCGACTTTGCGGACCTGCAGAAGAAGTATGCCCCGAAAGAGTCTGCGCTCAAGACCCTGAGCACCGATGTGGATACCCTGACCAAGCAACTGCAGACGCAGGGCACGACGATGGCGGAGGCCGAGCGCGCCGCCAAGGCCAAGGATCTGGACGACAAGAAGAAGCAGCTCGACCGCGACTCGGAAGACGACCGCAACGACTTCCAGCAGGACATGCAGGACATGTACAACGGCCTGGCGTCGAAGGTGTACGACGTGATGCAGTCCTATGCGGAGCAGCACGGGTTCACGCTGATCCTGGACATTTCGCAGCAGCAGTCGCCGGTGCTGTTCGCCAGCAACGAGTCCAATATCACCAAGCAGGTGATCGATGCGTACAACGTGAAGTCGGGCATTCCGGCTCCGCCAAGCGCAACGCAGGCTACTCCCGGGATGCAGTCGGCTCCCAAGCCCGCGACGTCGCGGCCTGGAACCTCCCGGCCCGCCGGATCCCACTAATCGTATTTTGGCAGAGAAGCGGCAAAGGCCCTGAAAAACAGGGCCTTTGCGCAGTTTCAGGCCTTGGCGCAGGGCGGCCTTCTGTGGAAAAATTTGTGGAATTCTTCTGATGATCTTCGGGAGATTTTCTGCATGAAGCCCTTGTCATAGGGTATTTCCTTCTGCTAGGTTGTCTAAATCCTTCAATTTCAACGGGAAATATCTGGCAATCTGGCGCCGCAACGAGCCGAACGAGCGCGGAAGGCGTGCTGTGGGCAGGATCAGGTTTCCACAGTTCGGCGTGAACCCCCGATTAAAAAAATATTAGGCCAATCTGTGGATTGGCACGCAATCTGCACGGGATGAGCGTGGAGATCCGTATTCCCATGGGGTCTGCCCGGGGGGTGCGGTGAGGCGTATTGCGTCCTGGGGCGGGATGGCGAAGGGATGGGGCGGGGTATTGTCCCGAGGGGCTCAGCCGGCGTTGACCAGGCCTACAAGCACCTTTGGCCCGGTGGGCTGGGGCATACCGCCCAGAGGCTCGAGAGTCACGGCGAAGGCCTTGGCGGCGACGCCGGGCGCCAGGCGCATCACCACCGCGCCGTTCTGCTGGTTGGCATCGACGAGGCCCGCGCTTACGGGCGCGCCGGAGGCGGGCACGAGCCAGAGCTGATAGGTTTTGCCGGCCGGTGCGGGGGCGATCTGCCCGGAGTAGATGCCCATGCCCATGCGGGCGTTGTAGACCACGCGGGCCTGCCCGGGAGGTCCGCCGGGCTGCTCAAGCAGAGCGATCTCAGCAGAGTCGGGCGCGCCGGTGATCTGTCCCATGGCCTGGAGCGCGGCGGCATCGCCGTCGACCTGGGCCTGCAACTGTTCGATCCGGCGGCCGCGTTCGAGATCCTGTCGGGCAAATTCAAAGGCGGCGAAGGCGAGCAGGGCGGAGGCGAGCGCGAAGCCGAGCGAGAAGCGCAGTCCCCAGCGGATCTTCCCGGCGGGCTTGAGAGCGGGCCGGCTTGCGCCGGCCGGGCGCGCGGCGCGGGCCTGCTGGAGCAGCGCGTTTTTGAGCCCCGGAGGCGGCGCGAGCGGAGGCGCAGAGAGGCCGATCAGGGCCGTGCGCTGCCGCGCCGCCGCGAGCTGCCGACGGCAGGCGGCGCAAGAGGCCATATGGGCTTCGAGCGCCTGTTTGTCCTCGCCGTCGAGCGCGCCTAGCGCGTAGAGGTCGAGATCTTCCGGATTGGCGTGCTCCATTGTCATGCCAAGCTCTGTCGCAAAACCTGCATTGCGGTCCTCACCCGCGTTTTTACGGTGCCCAGAGGAGCGCCGGTTCTGGCGGCGATCTCACTTTGGCTCATGCCTTCAAAATAAGCCAGTTCGAGCGCCTGACGCTGCTCCTGGGGAAGTTTTTCCATGGCGGCGGCGATATTTTGCGCCATTTGGGCGCGCGCAGCCTCGTCCTCAATATTTTCAGAAGAGACGAAGGTGCCTGCGAAGTCACCTTCTTCCTCTTCCAGCACCTCACGATCGCGGCGGCCGCGCAGCCGCGAGATGGCCCGGTTTCTGGCGATGACCATGAGCCAGGCGGGCAGCGACCCGCGTGCGGCGTCAAAGCGCCCGGGATTGTTCCAGAGCTGCATGAACACATCCTGCAGAACCTCTTCCGCGGCCTGGTGATCGTTGAGTATGCGCATCAACATGCCGAAGAGCAGGGAGGCGTAGCGGTCGTAGAGAGCGGACAACGCAGACTCGTCCCCATCCTTCATCCTGGCGATGAGGTCAGAGTCGGGCACATGTTGCCTGTTCGCAATCAACGAGCTGAACTCCGTCCTTGAGGGAAGTACGCAGTAACGAGCCGCGATGGATTGAGCTTACCGCAGAGAGCTGCGCCGGGGAGGATGACGCTCCTTTAAGACTTATACCACTGCGAGGGCGGGGCGAAGAGAGCGCGGCGGCGGGGGCGCAATCTCCGGTTTGATACGACGGGAAAGCGGAGCTGGAATTTTTACCCTTGAGCAATCCGTTCGCCGGCGCGGCGGCGTACAGGGGAAGGAGGCGTAGCCAGCGAGGAGCGCTATCCCCAAACTTAACCGAGAGAGGAATCAATTGCCATGAAGAAGACGGTCTGTGCGCTGTTTGCGGTGGTTCTGTTGCTTGCAGTTTCGACGGCTCGCGCCGAGAAGGATCCGATGGTTGGCGGCGCCGCGATGTATCCCACGAAAAATATCGTGGAGAACGCGGTGAATTCAAAGGACCATACGACGCTGGTGGCGGCGGTGAAGGCCGCGGGCCTGGTGGATACGCTCGAGGGCGCGGGCCCGTTTACGGTGTTTGCGCCCACCAACGAGGCCTTCGACAAGCTGCCGGCGGGCACGGTGAGCAACCTGCTGAAGCCCGAGAACCTTGGCATGCTGAAAAAGGTGCTTACGTATCACGTGGTCGCGGGACGGATCACGACCCGCGATCTGCAAAAGTTGATGGCCGCGGGCGGAGGCAAGGCCACGCTGACGACAGTGGAGGGCGGAACGCTGACGGTGTGGAAGAAGGGCGGCAAGTACATGATCACGGACGACAAGGGAGGGATGGCTGCGATCACGATTGCCAACGTATATCAATCGAACGGAGTGATCCAGGTGATTGATACGGTTCTGATGCCGTAGGCGGAAGAAGGCGGCGGCGCTGCGCGGGGCGAGGCGGTCGCGCCAGGGCGCGTTTCAGGTGCGTCTCAGGTGCGTCCAGGGGGGCAGGCGGGTCCGCGGCCCGCCTGCTTATTTCTGCTGCTCTTCGCCGACGCGGAGGACGGCGAGGAAGGCTTCCTGAGGGATGTCAACCTTGCCGATGCGCTTCATGCGCTTTTTGCCTTCCTTCTGTTTTTCAAGGAGCTTGCGTTTGCGGGAGATGTCGCCGCCGTAGCACTTGGCGAGGACATTTTTGCGCAGGGCGCTGACGGTTTCGC
>JAKCDN010000027.1 GCA_021841795.1 Acidobacteriota bacterium
CGGCAGGAGCGCGATTATTTCTTTGAGGCGGGCATGAACGGCGTGGATTGGGAAGCGGTGCGCAAGAAATATGCCGTGCTGCTGCCCTATATCGCCAGCCGCTATGACCTCACTTACATCCTCGGAGAGCTGGTGGGCGAGCTCTCCAACTCGCACACCTACGTCAACGGCCCTGTGGGCAACGGCCGGCATCTTGTCAACGAAGGTCTGCTGGGCGTCGACTACGAGCTCGATCCCGCCAGCGGCGACTACCGTTTCAAGAAGATCTATCCCGGCGAAAACTGGGATCCGCAGGCCCGTTCCCCGCTGACCGAGCCGGGGCTGGACGTGAAGGAGGGTGATTATCTGCTGGCCGTCAACGGCCGGGTGCTGAAGTCTCCGCAATCTCCCGACCAGATGCTCGTCAACACGGCCAACCAGACCACCGCGATCACCATCAACTCCCGGCCCTCGCTCGACGGGGCGCGCACCATTGCCGTCAAGCCCCTGGCCGATGAGTTCCAGTTGCGCATGAACGATATGATCGAGAGCAATCGCCGGAAGGTGGATGCCGCCACGAACGGCCGCGTCGGGTACGTCTACCTCCCCGACATGGAAGACGAGGGCCTGAACGAATTCGTCAAGCAGTACTACCCCCAGATCCGCAAAGAGGGCTTGATTATCGATGTTCGATACAACGGCGGCGGCTTCGTCGATCAGCTCATCTTCGAGCGGTTGCGGCGCATTCTGGCCGGCATGGAATCGGCGCGCAACTGGGAGATCGGCAGCGGCAACACCATTCCCCCCGTCGTCTTTCACGGCTCGATCGCCGCCATCACCAATCAATACGCCGCGTCAGACGGCGATATCTTCAGCGAGTTTTTCAAGGTGTATAAGCTGGGTCCGCTCATCGGCGAACGCACCTGGGGCGGCGTACGCGGCATCCGCGGCATGATGCCGCTGATCGACGGCGGTTCCGTCTCGCGTCCTGAGTTTTCCGTCTACGGGCTCGATAGCAAGTGGGTCGTCGAAAACCACGGCGTGGAGCCGGACATCGTCGTGGACGATCGTCCCGACGACGTGGTGCGCGGCAAGGATGCCCAGCTCGATCGCGCCATTCAGGAAGTCATGAAACAGATCGAGGCCCATCCCGAAAGCCTGCCGCCGCGGCCGCCCGATCTGCCTGCTTACCCTGATAAGCCGGGATTGTAGTGCGGATGCGAACGGAGTGCGTAGACCGCGGACCGGCTCCGCGGCTCAGGCTGAAAAGGCGTGTGCAAGGCAGCAGACGGCGATCCTGCATCGCCGTCCTGCCATGCGCGCTTGTCTAGCGCAGTTCCGGCGCCGGCTTTGCAATCAGTACGCCCAGCGCGCAGCTGGCCATCCGGGCCAGCTCTCCATCGGCGCGGCTGGTCAGCACCACGGGAACCCGCGCGCCAACCACCACTCCCGCGGCCAGCGCTCCCGCCAGATACTGCAGCTCCTTGAAGAGAATGTTGCCCGCTTCCAGATTCGGCACCATCAGCAGATCGACGTCGCCTGCAACCTGTGACTTGATCTTCTTGATCCGCGCCGCCTCGCCGGAGATCGCATTGTCGAAGGCCAGCGGCCCATCGACCGTCGCGCCCGTAATCTGCCCGCGGTCCACCATCTTGCAGAGCGCCGCGGCATCCAGCGTCGAGGGAATCGCGGGATTCACCGACTCCACCGCCGACAGGATCGCCACCTTGGGATGATCGATGCCGATGGTCACCATCATGTCGATGGCGTTCTGCAGAATGTCGATCTTGGTCTCCAGGTCCGGCTGAATATTGACCGCGGCATCGGTGACAAAGAGAGTCTTGTGATACGAGGGCACGTCCAGGGCGAACACGTGGCTGATCCGCCGACCCGTGCGCATTCCGCCTTCGCGCGAGACCACCGCGCTCATCAGCTCATCGGTGTGCAGAGAGCCTTTCATCAGCATCTGCACCTCGCCTTTGCGCGCCAGTTCCACCGCGCGCTGCGCGGCCAGGCGGCTCTCCGCAATGTCGATGATCGCGATGGCGCCCAGGTCGAGATGCATCTTCTCCGCAACGCTGCGAATCCTGGTCTCGGATCCCACCAGAACCGGATCGATCAGATGATCTTTGAATGCCTGTACGGCGCCGCCCAGTGAGACTTCGTCACACGGCCAGGCAATGGCGGTCTTCACCCGCGTCTTCGCCGCTGCGCGCGCAATCATCCCCAGAGAATGGCGGTAGGTGTTGTTGACGATCACCCGCGGCAGCGGCAGGGTTGACCACCGCATCTTGGCCGTCGGGGCCAGCAGTTCCGCCGTGCCGGAAAAAACCCCCACACCGGTGTCGCTGTGGGCCTCGCAGTCGAACCGGATCTTTCCTGTAGCGTCATCCTTCGCCGCCACCCGCACCTTCACCAGAATGCGGTCGCCAACGCGAATACGGTGATGAAAAGAGAGGCTTACATCCGTAAGCGTGCATCCCGGCCCCGGGATATTCATGCTGAACAGCCCTGAGATCAGCGACGCGCACCACATGTTGGGCCCATACGGCTGCTCGCCTCCGGCGCGCTCGATCTGCTCGTCGGAGTTCAGCACCGCGCGAAAGCCGGAGATCGATGCAAACGCCAGGGCATCGTCGTTCGTAAACACATGCTCTGTCGTGGCAATGTCGCCTATGGAAATCTCGTTGTACGTCTTGCTGTCGATGAACCCCAGGTCCATACGGATCCTTTCATGCGCGGGCGCAGCGGGTCGTCTGCCCGCTTTCATCCTACGGTCCGAAGATGCATCTCTGGAGTGACAGCAATCACTCCTGCGCCGATGCGGGCGCGTATCGGGTGCGCCTCATCGGTCTGCTTTCGGTGGGAAAATCTGCGCTGGAATTTAAGCGCCGTCGTGGTCAGTCGCAAACCAGCTCGGTGTCGGGGAACGCCTGCGCCGGATCTTCGCTCTCGGCTTCAAGCCCGGAATCGGTACTCTCTCCTGCCGCCAGACGGGCCGAAAAGAAACGCTCCACTTCACCCAGAACATCGGCCCCGTTGTGCGCCTGGTAGATGGCCGCGCGCAGCTTTGCGCCTCCGGCCACGCCATGCGTGAACCAGGTGGCAAATTGCTTCATCTTGCCCACCGGATCGCCCAGCCGCGCATCGCGCGGCAGATCCTTTGTCGCCTCGGCCTCGGCCACCAGCATCTCAAAGTAGGCGCGGATCATCCCATAGCGGTCTTCGTTGGTCGGCTTTTCGTAGCTTCCGGTTGCCGTGTATTGCGCAATCTGCCGGAAGATCCACGGATTTGCCGGCGCCGCGCGGCCGATCATCACCGCGTCGCATCCCGTCTCGGCGACCATCGCTGCTGCGTCTTCCGGTGTGCGCACGTCGCCGTTGCCGATCACCGGCAGCTTGACCGCCTGTTTCACCGCCGCAATCCAGTTCCACTGCGCCTGGCCGCTGTAGCCCTGCTCGCGCGTGCGCGCATGCAGCGCCAGTCCGTTCAGACCCTCGGCCTCCGCCATCCGCGCCAGCTCCACGCACACAATGTCGCTCTCGCTCCACCCCATGCGGAACTTCACGGTGAAGGGAATCGTCACCGCCTTGCGGATGGCGCCGAAGATCTCCCCGATCCTGGGCAGGTCGCGCAGCAGCCCCGACCCTCCGTTCGACCCCACCACGCGCTTCGCCGGGCAGCCTAAATTCAGATCGACGCTGTCAAAGCCCGTCTCTTCCACAATCCGCGCAGCCTCGGCCAGCGTCGCCGGATTCGATCCGAACAACTGCGCTGCGATGGGATGCTCGTCGTCGTAGAAGGTCAGATAGCGCCGCCGCTTGGTCTCGCGCATCCGGCTCAGCCCATCGGCAGAGGTGAACTCCGTCATCAGCAGTCCGCAGCCTGACTCCGTATTGCTGATAGCCGTCTCAACGTTCTCGGCTCCCGGCTTTTGATCCCCAATCTCCGATCCCTGATCCCTGGAAAACAGGCTGGCATGCCGGATAAACCGCCGAAAGACCGTATCCGTAACACCTGCCATCGGCGCCAGCACCGTCGCCGGACGCACCGCCACCGCGCCAATGCGCACCTCCGCAGGCACACGCACCTCCACAGGCATCGCGTGCTCCACCGGATTGTCCCAGTGTTTCTTCACCGTGAATCCTCTGCGTGGCATGGGTATGTGGCCTTCGTGAATGAAGTACTACTCGCGCACTTCCCAGTTTGCTTGGTTGGCGGCCACAAACTGGTCGGCAATTTCTACGAGTTGCGGTGTGGAACGGTATCTCTCCGGTCGAACAACTGCATGAATCGCAGGCACACTTCCACCTAAATCAACGAACAGAATCCCGATTCGTCCAACGCCATCTTCAGCCAAAGTTCTTTGCAGGAGTGTCGAGGCGGGATAGTAATCCTTTGATCGAGCATCCGGAACCAGGACTGCAACATAACGGAAATGGCTAGGGATATTTTTTAATGACCGTAACGATAGGTCGAACTCAGAAGTGCTTGAAACCATAGTGGCGCCGTGGCTCGGTTGTGGAGGGGTAAAGTGCAGATTGGAAGATGCAATACGCACCGCATGAACGTCACCGACACCTGCACGATCCACAGCGAGAACGTCTACATGTTCGCCGCACCATGCTGCGTCCAAATAGACCTTGGGAACGAGAAGCTGACGGATCAGGTAGTCTTGAATTGCATTCTTGGCTCGGCCGAGTTCTTGTTGCTCCTCAACTTCAATCATTTCTCCACCCCTCGATCCTCAACGACTTGCCTGCATCTTCGGCCCATGCCGCAAATCGTGCCGCTTGTTGCACGATTTGGTTAAAATCCAGGCCTGATCCGTCAGATGCATAAGCTACCCTGCCTTTGAAGCGAAGCAGCTTTTCAAGTCGATCGGCTCCTTGCCTCTTTTCAAATTTTCTGCTGGCAAGCAGAGTCCTCAATTCTCTAGCAGCACTCATGTGATCGTCCGACGATAAGCTTTCACTCCCCATCCCGAGCCGCAGCGCATCACAATAGGAAATTGCGCTGTGAATTCCAAGCAGCGCCGAGGAATATCTGTATCCCTTTAGATCATCTTTCAACAGGTCCATGCCCTTGAAGAAATCTCTTGCTCTTTCCAGATAATGCTGAACTTGCACGGCGACCATGACGCCATTCTCGCACAATATGAGACGAAGAAGCCTCCGCCGTGGCGGAGGCTTCTGTCCAACTCGCGCCTCGGCTTACTTCGCCTCGGTAGCCTTCGCGTACTTCCGGCGGAACCGCTCCACGCGCCCGGCCGTATCGACCAAACGCTGTTTCCCCGTAAAGAACGGGTGGCAAACCGAGCAGATTTCCACGTGAATGTCGCCCTTGTGGGTCGACCGCGTCTCAAAGTTGCTCCCGCAGGCGCACAGCACGCGCACCGCGGCATAATTGGGGTGAATCTTTTCCTTCGGCATCGGCAGACAAACCTTTCCTTCGCGCTCTTCGCTCTCTATATTGTAGGGGGATTCGCCCATCTGCGCAATCGCCGGGAAGGGAAGCCGAAAGGGCAGTTCCGTGCTCCCAGCTCTTCGCCTTTCGTGATTTATGCTCTCCGAACCGCTGAAGAATCAACAAAATCCCGCCCCAGGACGAAGTCCGTAGCCGGAGACTGCAAGCCACCCCAGGCAGATTGCCGTCTCACGGCCTCCTTCTCCTGGCCTCGCTCACTCCGCTCCGCCCACTACCGCCGCGGTCTCACCGCCATCTCCGCCCGCGCCGCCATCGCCATCGCCATGGCCATCACCCGGTCGTCGTGCGTTCCCGACTGCGCTCCCGTGTTGCCGTTCGGCAGCCGCACAAAACTCCGGCACTCGCCCAGCAGCCTCCGGCTCTGGAACAGCTCCGGAGACTCGACTAGCGCCGCATCCAGTTGTCCGATCATCGCCGGCCGGCTGACGCTCGTCGTCAACCAGCCCGCCTGCCCGCCTTGCCGATAGATCCGTCTATATCCGCACGCCGTCTCCGCCAGCGCCAGCACGCCGCTGCCGTGGTTGTTGCGCTCCACCACCAGCCACGCGCCGTTGTACTCCCTGGCCAGCTCCGTCACGAATCGCGCCAGCTCCAGTCCGCCCACATGTCCGGCAAACTCCGCGCACTGCAGGCCCGTCTCCATCTCCAGAACCTGTGCGGCCGAGTAGTCGCCTTCGCTGCCGCCGCCTGCCGGATCCACTGCCACCAGGTAGTGTTTTTCCTTCATGGCAGGCAGCCAGATCTCCAGCTCGCCATTCCGCCGCCGCTCCACCGGCTCCGGCGCTGTTGCCAGCCGCGCCTCCACCGCTGCCAGCTCAAACACGCTCTCGCCGCTGGCCAGAAAGCAGCTCTCCTCGTCCTCCGCGTACTCCTGCGCCGTCAGTCCCCGAAAGTCCGCGCGAATCTTCCGCCGGTAGGCGATCTGCGACAGCTTCAGATCGTGCGCAGACATCAATGCGCGTTCCTCCTCCGTCAGGCTTGTCCTGTCCACTGCCTCCGACCGGTATCGCCGCTCCATCCACCACGGAAAGAAGTGCCGCACCGTGCCCGTTTCACCCGCCTTGCGCCACTCTTCGTAAAAGCAGCCGCCCACGCCCTGCGGCGTTGACTCCATGATCAATTCTCCCTCGGGCGCCATCGCCGCGCGCAATCCCGCCAGAATATCCGCCGCGTCGCCCGGCCACCGCGCCAGCTCGCTGCAGTGCAGGTTCTGCACCGTCAATCCCCGCCCCGCGTTGCGATCCGCCGCGCTCACCACGCGGTACTCGGAGTCCATCTGCGGAAACGCAATCTGCCGCACGTTCGCGCGCCCCGTGCGCAGCGTACCTGCCCGCAATTCATCCGGCAGCCAGTCCAGAAAACGGTGCACGATGCGGAAGATCTCCTCGGCCGCCTCCTGCGTATGCGCCACCTCCAGCGTCAGGGTCCCGGGCTGCGTAATCGTCTTCAGAAAAAAACGCGCCGCCACCCATGTCGTCAGTCCCATCTGCCGCGCCTTCAGTACGATATTCCGCTGGCCGCGCCGTCTCTCAAAGGTTTGTTGCACCTTGTTGGCCTTCAGTCTTCCCGGCCTGCCCTCGCGTGTCCTTACCACCAGCAGCCGCTCGGCCAGCGCAATGGCGATCTTCGGCCCGCGCAGGCTCTTTGGACGATGGTCCAGCGCCTTGCCCAGATGTTCCAGCTCGTTCCGGCTCAGCCACTCCAGCGAGCTCTCCTCCAGGCGCAGTCCGCAGCTCTTGAGCAGCGCCGCGCACTCTTTCTCTTTTTCCTCGCAACCCACGCAGCAACTCCACTTGGTTCTCGATGCCCGGTGCCGGGCTCTCAATCCAGCCTGAAATGCAAAACGGCCGCAACGCTGCGGCAAGGCCCCCAGGTCAAGGAGCCCTGCTGCAGCGTTGCGGCCACGCAACTGTCTTATTGCGGCACGTTGGCGGTTCCGGCATCGCCGTGCCAGTCGCCCAGTCCGGAGATATACGTGCCCGTCTGTTCTGAGCAGGTATTCGCCGTCGCTCCCACAGTGACGCCGCCTCTCCAGCTCGCAGGCCACGTCCAGGTGAACGGCCCGCCGCTCGCCGGCTGGCAAACGAGCACCGTTACTCTGCTGCCGCCCGCGCCCGTGCCGATCGTCGCCGTGGCATTGCCGCTCAGCACATACGTCGCCTCGGCGCGGTCGGCCGTCGGCAGCGCGATCGATCCGCTTGCCGCGGCATTGTAGATCTCGCTCGGCGCGTTCAGCGCCACCCCGTTCAACTGGTAGCCGCCGGTTGATATCGTCTCTCCCGTCGCCGCCACGCCCGCATTCATGTTCGAGGGCACTGCTCCGCGGTACTGGTTGTCGCGCGCATACGCAACCTCGTCCGCCGTCGCCCCCGCGTAGGCCGGATTGTTCGGGCCGGGTACGAACGCCCAGCGGCAGTTCGAAAACTGGTTGCCATAGCCCGCTCCCGCGCTGCCGGAGTTGCCATTGCCCGGCCCGATCATGAAGTTGATCGTGTGCGCTGCTCCGTCCCCCGTGGTAATCAGGGCAATTGCGATCTCCGGATACCACGTGTCGTGCGCCATCTTCGTCCCGAATCCAAACGAAGGATAGGTGTAGATCGTCGTATAGGGATTCCCCGCAAAGCCGTCCGCCCCGTGGGTGTAGAGCATGAAGGCGTCCTGCGCCTGCAGGCCCTGCGGGAACGAGAAGTTTGCTCCCGGCCTCACGTAGCACCCGTAGATGAACTGGTCGCCCGCGTACGTGCTTCCCGTCCATGTGCCGATGTTGAACGCGCCCCCCGGCCCATCCAGCTCGGCGCACCCCATCTTTGACGTGGCCTGCGTGCCGTCCGGGCACGACACGTTGGTCGTCACTGCCGTGCAACTGGCGTCGGATGCCTTGCAAAGACTCGCCCAGTCCGATGCGTTGTTGTCGATCGGCAGCGAGCCGAATGGCAGAACCTGCGGCCCGAACCCGGCCCCGCTCCCGCGCACCGGCGCCTGCAACTCCACCCCGTCGTTGTATACCCCCGTCGTAGTCGTCGTATTCGATGCCGGCGCATACGCCGTCCCGTAGGAGATCGAGTCCACGCTCAGCGCATCGTTGAAGTACGGATTCGTCAGATACGGCGTAAGCGCCGTGGCCAGGTTGCTCAGCTTGTAGCAGCCGTTGGACGGCGCTTCGTTGTCCGTATACGAAAGGTAGTACGTCATCATGCCCGTCAGGTTGTCCTGCGCCGCGTCGTTATTCAGGTTCAGGCATGTCGTCGAATCGATCCCGAAGCGATTGTCCACTGACACCACCGTGTCCGGCGCCTGTTCGAAAAGTATGTTCTTGATCTCGAACGGAAAGGCGGTAATCTGGCGCCTGCCTCCGCCGTCGATCTTGATGCCTCCGTCGATCGCTCCGCCATCGATGCTGTACGCCGCGCACCCGGTTGCGCCTTCGCCGTACCCGGCCGCCGGGGTTCCCGAGTCGCACCGCAGCCCGTATGGATAAGCCGACTGCGTGCACCCTCCGCCGCCGCACAGTGGCGTCGAGAGCGTCAGGCTCGCGCCCCAGAAGTGAACCTGGTTCATCCAGCCCACCCATGTGCCCGTCTGCTCCACGCTGCCCGCCGTCAGGAATCCTCCCGCGGGGCTCGTTCCCACATTCGTCATCTGCAGATTGGACTCGTTCTCTCCCCAGTAGCACATGCCCACGCAGCTGTTGATGTCCATATCGCTGAACGTATGTCCCATCTGGCTGTTGTCCGTCGGCGCCACTGCCACCGCGCCCCATTGCGCGCTCGCGGCGTGGGGATGATTCGTGATCAGCGTGATCTGTCCCGCGCCGCAGCTGTAGCTGGCGCCCGCCATGTTCACGCCATTCGAGCACAGCACGCGCGCTGACTCGAACCTGTCCTCGTCGAATGAGGTCACCGTGCAGCCTGTCGCCGTGCCCGCCGTCGCCGTGGTCTGGCTGTACGTCACCTGTTCGCCGCCCGCGGCGGAGTAGTCCACCTTCAGAATCGCTCCGCCCGTGATGTTGAAGCTCGTATCCGAGCACCCGCTTACCGTCAGCACCTCCATCGGCAGGTAGCGCGCGTACGACGACAGCGTGAGCGTCACCACGCCATATCCGCTCGGCCCCACCACCCGCGCCGCCGTCGCGCTCGCCGTCTTCGTCTCCCCAATCGTGATCGCCGCGCCGGCAGGAAGGTGCGCAATGTCTCCGTTGGTGAAGGTCGGTGTAATCGTCACTGCCGCGTCTTCCGTGCTCACCGCGGTGCCCAGCGTGCCGTATACCACCGGGCCCGAAATCAACCCCGGCGTCCCCGGCTGGAACTGCACACCCTCTCCCGGAGGCGCGCCGTACCAGTTCAGGCGCGGATCGTTCACCAGCGTCGAGCCCAGCCGCAGATATCCCTGCAGAATCATGCGATAGCCGCTGCCCGTCGGCACCGTCAGCTTCGACGGATTGTCCCAGTAGCAGGCCACGTCTCCGCACGGCAGCAGGACCGTGTAGCTGTTGCTCGCCACATACGTGCCCGGATAACTCTGGTTCAGGCACGCCTGGATCGCCGGCCCGATATCCGTCACGTTGTCGATCTTCGCTCCGTACGCGCGAATGTCGCACACCGGCGAGTTGGCCGTGATCGCGCTCGCGGTTGTCACATTGCCGGTTACGATTGCGCCGTTGTTCCCGTCCGGCGTCACCCCCGGCAGCAGATTCGCCAGCGCTCCGCTGGCGCTCGTCGCCCCCGTTCCGCCCGCCGTCAACGGCACCGTGTTCTCGCCGCTCACTGCGGTCCCGTTGGCCGCGTAATACGCGATCTGGCCCGCGCTCCCTGTGTTCACCGTTTCCGATCCGCCTCCGGATCCGGATCCCGTGCCGCACGCCGATCCCGTATTGGTGATATATCCTGACGAATCCACCTGCAGGCAGAAATGTCCTGACGACGCCGCCAGGCCGGGAAACTTGATCGCCGTCGGCCCCAAAAACGCTGCCACCAGGCTCGCGCTCGATCCCGAATAGATATCCGTCTCCGCGCCCGAACCGCTCTCGTAGTTCATGCGGATGTGCCCCGTCGCGTTGCTCGCGTCAACGTAGGTGTCTCCGCTGTTCGTGCTCTGGTACGCCTTGAAGCTGTCCAGCCCACCCACCGCTGAGTTCAGTGACCAGTTATTGCTCCCGTCCTTCACCATGTACCACTGGCTGTTGCCGTTCCAGTCCTTGTAGGTGAACGCTCCCTTCTGGCTCGCCGTCTTTCCCGGCCACAGGTAGTAGTCTACCTCCGCATCGGCGCTGTTGCGGACTGTCAATGTCCCCGCCGACTGCATCGTTCCGCCCGCATGCACGCTCCCGCTGAACTGCGCGTTGCCCGCTTGGTCCACCGTGGCCACCGTCGTCTCCGTCGCTCCGCCCGATCCGATCACCACCCCGCCCGTGCCTGATCCGTTCGAGCCGTTCAGCACCACTGCGCCCGTGCCCGCTGAGTTCATCACCGTCTGGTCGTTCGTTCCCCCCGCCGGCGTTATCTCGGCCACCCCATTCGGCGTCGAGGTCTGGTTCGACCCGCTCCACATCACCGCCGGCTGCGAAGTGTACCCGCTCCCGTTGCTCGTCATCGTCACCGACGCCACGCCGTAGCCCCCCGCGCAGCTCGATCCGTTCGTGATCGCGTACATGTTGGCGGTTGCCGCCGCGCCCACGCCCCCGCCGCCCGTGAAGGTCACCGTCGGCGGCGTCGAGGATGAGTAGCACCCGCCGTTGTTCATCACCACATTCGTCACCACGTTGGCCGCCCCGCTCAGATACTGGCCCACGGAGATGCGCTGCAGGTTGTTGATCATGTCCGTCAGCGTCCAGAACTGCTCGCCGCTGCTGCCGTCGCTGTACCCGTCTTCCCAGCGGTAGCCGTAATCGGTCTGGATCTCGTTCAGCATGCCCCGCTCGTTGCCCGCGCCCGTGCCCAGCCGCACGTGGTTGGTCACGGTCGCGTCCCGCTGGCTGCCGTACCAGTCCCCGTTCCATCCGTTGAAGCTCCGGTGAAACGTGTCCAGAAAGCTGTTGCGCGTGCCGTTGTCCGTTACCGCGCCGGTGTACATCGTCCCGCCGCTCATCCAGCTGTTGTACCGGCTGCCTGTGTCCGCCATCACCTGGCTGGTGGAGTTCTCGTTGCGCAGTCCCACGATCGTGTTGTTCTGCGCATTCGCTCCCAGATGCAGCGCGGTCGCGCATCCCTCCACATCGCCGCCGAGAATCGTGTTGCCGTCCCCTTGTTGCAGGTTGATGCCCGTCGTCCCGCTCACCGGGTTCCCGCTGCTCGTCGGGCAGTCGATATGCAGCCGCAGGAACGTGCTCGCGTTCATCCAGTCCGTCGTCGCTGCATTCGCTGTCTGGTGTCCGATCGCGTTCACCGCCGTCGCAAACCCGCTCAGTTGGTTGTCCATGAACGTGCCGCCCGTGTAATTCCCGGTCCCGTCCAGCGTCATGCCCGTCTGGTTCGGGTTGCCCAGAAAGTACACGCTCTCCAGATCCAGTTCCTGCGTCCGGTAGGCAATCAAACCCTCCGCCGCCGCGCTCGTTGACGCCGTGATATTCAGCGCCACGTTATCCATGTGGAACCCCGGAGTATCCACGGCATACGTCGCATCCCCTACCTGCACCAGGACCCCGGCGCCCGAATACGCGATCACGGTTCCGCCTTCGCTGCCGCTCGCCGCGCTTCCTCCGCGCAGTGCGCAGCCCCGCAGCGATACGTTGCGCGTTCCCGCCGTCACCACAATCTGGTTTGCCGTCGTAATCGTCGCGCAGGGCAGCAGAATCGCCGTGTTCGGCGTCGTAATCGTCAGGTTCGACGCCATCGCCAGATTCCCCGTAAAATTCCGCGCGTCGCACGTCCCGCCGTAATTCGCATTCAGCGCATTCACGCAGGCCTGCACCTCGGCCCCGAAATCCGCTCCGGGAAACTGGTCCGCCTGGTACGCTCCGCCGATCTGCCGCGCCGTGAACGCGCCCGTCACCGTTCCTCCTGTCAGCGGCAGCGCCGTCGCCACCTGCGTGTCCACGTAGTGCTTCGTCGCTGCCTGCATTGGCTGCGTGGGGTCGCCGTTCAGATACAGCGGTCCATCCAGCGTCCCTCCCGTTGCCGCCAGCAGCGTCTGCGACAACTCCGTGATCGCCTGGTCAACATATGCCTTGCTTACCGTCTGCACTGCCTGCGCGGCCGGCATCACCTGCGCCTGCACCTGCGCCAGTGTCGCCTGTGGCGCCGCCGGAACCACCCAGTACTGCGTGTTGACCGTCCCGTCGCTCATGTAAAACACGGCGGTGTAGTACTCGCCCGCCGGCGTCGAGCCCAGGTTCGGCGCAAGATTCACGCTCACAAAGCCGTCCGCCGCAATCGTCACCGTCGTCGTATCGGCCACCACCGCCTGGCCCGCCGCCGTTGTGAACGCCGGCCAGCTGATCGACACCGTTCCCGAGCCCGGCTGGCCGTTCGCCAGATACACCGTGCCCTGCACCGTTGTCGTGCTTACGCCCTGCGCCCATGCCGCTGCCGCCAGCGCCATCGCCAGCAGCGCCGCAACCAGGCCGTGCCGCATCAGTCCTCGCCATCCACTGTTTCTCATGAGCCTCATTCCTGTCTCATCCTTTTCCCGCGTCTTCTCTCACCCAGACCCGCTGCGAGTCTACGTCCCGTTGTAGCGCCCGCCTCTGGCCGGTACGCAAGACACCCCGCCAGATTGCGAGAGGCGCTGCCGGCTCCCCGGCCGCTGGAACCTGCGCCTCCCTGACCCATCCCTGCGCGCCTCTTTTTTGCTCGCGCATCGTGGAGCGCGAATCCCGGCGACGTTATCGCCCGTATGCAAAGAATTCCCTCTGCGCGTGTCCGTCAGCGAATCGCAGATTCGCCGCCCTGGCCCGCCTTCTGCTCCGCTTCGCCATCCAGGCTCTCGTCCCACTCCGGCTCCGATGCCAGCAGCTCAGCCCAGCTCGGGCCGCTTTTCGCATGTCTCGCGCGCTCGTTGTCCGCCTTCTCTTTTCCCATCAGCGACAGCACCATCGCTGCGCCCTTGATGTCTCCGTCCGCCGCCTTGTGCACCAATTTTCGCGCAATCTCCCGGCTTTGCTTCTTTACCTCTGCCTTCACGGCCTGGCGCAGCGCCTTTTTCGCCCCTTTGTGCGCTTCGGCTTTGTCGCGATTCTCCGCGTTGTTTTCTTGCGCTTTCCCGGCTTCGTTGGCCTCACCTGAGGCCGCAATCAATCTGCCGCGTGTCCGGTTGTCCTTGGTGGTTCCGCCCCGTCTTCCACTGCTCATCTCCTCACCCCTTCCGGCCTCCGCTTCCTCGTTTGCCGTGCGCCGTCGCCGCAGGCGCGGTCTTCTTCCGCGCGCACTCCTTTCCGGTCGCGGAAAGAAAAAGGGGCAACTCGCATCGAGTCGCCCCTCCGGCATCGTGCCATCTTCCCGGCCCCTGGCCCCGCGGTATGGCTTCCGCAAATACTCCTGAACCCGCGGCTCCCGGCTCCGGTTTCGTGAACGGATCGGAACCCCGTCCCGCGCCTCCGTTGTCCGGGGCTGAACGAGAAATGCAGCCGCGCCTCCGTTCGAAAATCGGAAAAGCTCCTTCGCTTCTCTCCTTCTTTGCCTGGTTTCGCTACGAATGCCCTTAGCTTACCTGATTCCGCGGGAATTAACTGCAAACCCTCATGGCCTGCCGGAACTCCATGGTTTCAATCGTTTACGGTCTTCACGGCGTCCGCTGACCTTTGACAGCAACGCCGCGCCCGCCGCCGGTCGTGACCGGTCGTGAATTGCGGCGTCCGCAGCCACCCCCTGAAAGCAATTGGCCGGCGTCGATCATCGACGC
>JAKCDN010000028.1 GCA_021841795.1 Acidobacteriota bacterium
TCTCCTGCTGCTGCCGAAGATCGTCGCTGCGGCCGCGATCCTGGCTCCGAACCAGCAACTGCCCCAGGGCGGCTGCCGCAATCTCTACCGCCGCCACCGCCTCCCGGGATTCGTGCAGGCGAACCCGGGAGTAGAACTCAAGGACCGCCAGCACCTTCTCGCCGACCCGCACCGGGGCGGCCCAGCCCGAGATCATGTCGTGGTGCAGGGCATCGCTGTGGCGCGGGCTCGGCGGCAGTGCGGCAAGATCGGCAAGCCACACCGTGCGTCCCTCGCGCCACGCCCGCTCCGGCAACTCGGAGCTCTTCTCCAGCGTCAGGCTCATGCTGTGCTCGATGAAATCTTCAGCCCGATGCCCTGGCACTCCCCAGGCCGCCGCGCATTCCAGGCAGTTGCGTTCCTGGTCGACGACCCACTGGATCCCCGCATCCCACCGCTGTGAAGCGCACAGCGCCTCCAGGATGCGCATGCCCGCGGATTCGCCCGGCATGTTATCTGACACAATCTGGTTGACGGCCAGTTGCAGCTCCAGCCTGGCCTCCCGCTGCGTCTGTTCGGTAACATCCCGCAGCAGGCAGCGGACCGCGACCGGATTGCCGCCCTTGTGGCGTCGGCTCAGGCTCAGCTCCAGATCCATCATCCGCCCCTCGGGCGCATGATGCCGCACTGGAGCGCGCTCCACCGATTCGCCCTCCACGGCGCGGCGGAATAGCGCCGCCACCTCCGCTCGGCAGCCCGGTGAAAACAGCTCCTCGAACGACGGCAATGCCAGAAGGGCTGCGCGGTCCAGCCCGAATGACTGCTGCCACCCCGGGTTCGCGTAAAGAAACTGCCCGGTCGGGCTCAGGGTCGCAATCATGTCGCTGCTGTTTTCAAACAGGTCGCGATAGCGCTCCTGCGACTCGCGCGTCGCAGGCTCGCGCTGTGCCGCTGCGGTTTGCTCGACCGCTACCGCCACCATCCCGGTCAGCTCCGACGCGGCGTTGCGCAGTGCCGAAACATGAAGCGCCACGGAAAGCAGGGCGCCTTCTTTATGGCGCACCTGCGCGGCGAAGCTCGGCATCACGCTGGGCGGCAGCATGCGCACGCTGGCCAGAAAGGCCGCCAGTTGTCCGCCCACCGTAGGCTCCGGCGGCCGATTGACGTGACACAGACGCTGGATCTCCGCAACCAGCCGGTCGCACTCTCCCGTGGCCAGAATGTCGATCTTGCCCCACAACCGCACCAGCTCCTGAGCGCGGTAGCCCAGCAGCCGCTCCGTCGAGGGATTGGCATAGATCAGCTCTCCCCGCAGGTTGACCGCGATCACCGCCGGACTCGCTGAGTCCAGAAGCTCGCGCACCCCTTGGCTGATCTCCTGTTCCGACGGCGAGGCGCCGGTTGCCGCGGCCGCCAGGCGGTTCACAACATAGGCAAACACCGCCGTCGCAATGCCTGCTGCAACAATCGGCAGCGACCGCCATTGCAGCACCGGAAATATGCGCGCCAGTCCGGCGCCCGCGGCCAGTGTCAGGATAAACAGCGGCAATGCCAGCCACATCTGGGAGATGCCGGCCCGCCCGTCGCTCACGCGGCCATCGCGACGGTCGTCGGCGTGCTCTTGCAAACCGTTCGCCTTATTCTCCATTGGCAATTGCGTCTCCCCCTACCGGCATTCGTGCGATGCCGCGACCCCGATCACCCGCTTTGCCGCCAACGACACCGCAAAAGCCGCCCCCGCAGGAACGACAGTGTGAATTGCACGTAGTATAAGCCTTTGATTCCGTGACATCTAGCCAATTTCACGTCGACGCTTCCATCCAGTGGCCGAATTCGGGTCACATGGACCGGAAAATCTCGCCTGCGCTGCATCCTCCTCGCCTGTTGGTCCGGCCCTGAACCGCCTGTCAATCACCCGTCTCTCGATTTGCCTTGTGCCGGCCTGCCCGTCCCTCGCGCCCATTTCCGGCGTCTCGTCTTATACTCTCCGCATGTTTCGAACTCATGGGAAAATCCACCTTGCCGTGCTGGCCGCCGTGCTCCTGTGCCTTGCCGCTCTTCCTCGGAACGCGTCTGCCTGGGGCAATGAGGGCCACCGCATCATCAATCGGCTCGCCGTGGGCGGCCTGCCGGCCGACGTCCCTCAGTTTCTGCGCGCGCCGGCCGCCATCGACGAAATTGAGTACCTGGGCCCGGAGCCGGACCGCTGGCGTTCCCATGCCGCCGAGCCCGAGCTGCTTGCCGCCCAGGCGCCGGAACATTTCATCGATCTCGAGCTGGCCGACGCTCTGGGGCCGCTGCCGCATCAACGCTTCGACTTTGAGGCCGAGGTCTTCGCCGCTCACCAGAGACCCGAAACCATCGGCCTCCAGCCCTGGGAGACCGACGAGGTTTGGGAGCGCCTCAAGGCCGCCATGCGCCAGTACCGCGCCATGCGCGCCGCAAACCAGGATACAAAGCAGGTCGAAGCGGTGATTATCTTCTATGCGGGCTGGCTCGGACATTACGTGGGCGATGGCTCCCAGCCGCTCCACACCACGATCAGGTACAACGGATGGGTCGGCCCCAACCCCAACGGCTACACCACCGAGCACCGGATTCACTGGCAGTTCGAGGGGCCCTTTGTCGGGGCCAACATCCACGCCCCCGAAGTGCAGGCCGACATGTCGCCGGTCAGGCGGATTCAGGGCGACATGTTCGATGCCTATCTGGCCTACCTGCGCCACTCCGCCACATTCGTCGAAAAGGTGTATCAGCTCGACAAACTCGGCGGGTTCGCCGGCGCAGGCACGTCTGAATCCCGCGCTTTCACCGCCGAGCGTCTCGCCGCCGGCGCCAGCATGTTGCGCGACATGATCTATACCGCCTGGATTGACAGCGCTCAGCCGGTTCCGGATCCATACGCCGGAAAGTAGCCGGCCGCTACGGACGCTGTAATCGCCACGCGCTTCGGCATGATGTTGGAAAGGCCGCTCGAATCCCGGGAGCAGGTGCCCCCGCTCCAGCTCCTTCAGTCCTTGGCTGGGTGCAGGGCCGGAATGCGGCGCAGCATCTGCGTAAGCGCAAGGGTCATCATCGCAACCGCCGGAATGGCCACCAGCAGCCAGGCCAGCAGCGCCTGTCCGGCCAGTCCACCCACCCACGCGGCCAGATGCAGCGCGTGCGCGTGCAGCAGCGCGCGCGCATCCGGCGCCGGAGCTGCCTGTGCTCGCACGATCCATCTGCCCAGCTTCACAAAGGGCACAATCAGCGCCAGTTGCAGGGGCATCGCGGCGTAGTTCGCCGCCTGGATCGCCGGCAGATTCAGCCGCAGCGTCAGCGCCAGACCGGCGCAAAGCACGGTCGGAATGCCGACCACGGGGATACAGCCCACAGCGAATCCAAGCGCCAGCGTCAGCGCCAGCCGGCGCGGAGAGATTCCCTGGCTGAGCCAGAGAGCTGCGTTGCGCTTCGTCGTGGATGGAATCCTGCTCATCGTGGTCCGCTCGCCCGGTGTCAAACTACTCCCCCATCGTAGAGCGATTGCTTTGCTCTCTGGTGTTGTTTGGATGAAACTTTGTTCAATGAATCAGACTGGTTATCTCTTCGATGCGCGGCGAATACCCCGGGATTCGCGGGCTGTGGTTTTACCGCGCCCCTGGTCCCCCATCCGCCCGGCATCGCCTGTCGTTGCCGGTCCTCTTTCCTTCTACTATCTGCGGTAAACTTGGACGCGATGAGGGTCTTCGGCATCGATTGTGGTACTGAGGTAACGGGCTTTGGCGTTGTTGACTCGGATGATTGCGCCCGGCAGCCCCGGCTGGTCTGCAAGGCCATGGGCGCCATCCGTCTGGATAAGTCCCGCCCGCTCGCCGAGCGGCTCGATCAGGTGTTTCGCGATCTGACCGTGGAGATAGAACGCTGGCAGCCGGATACGGTTGCGGTCGAAGAAGTCTTCTACTCCGTCAATGCCAAGTCCGCTCTTAAACTGGGCCAGGTGCGCGGCGTGGCCCTTCTGGCGGCGGCCCGGCAGGGGGTTCCGATCGCCGAGTATGCTCCCCTCAAGATCAAGTCCAGCGTAGTAGGCTACGGAATGGCGCAAAAGGAGCAGGTGCAGTTCATGGTGGCGCGGTTGCTCGAGTTGGCTGAGGTGCCCAGGCCGTCGGATGCGGCCGATGCTCTGGCCATTGCCATCTGTCACATTCATACCGCGCAGACCCTCGGCCGCCAGGAGGCTTCGCGATGAGAGCCCTCTGGTTCGTGGCTGCGCTTGCCCTGCTCCCCGCATGCGGGCAATCGTTGTCGCCGGCCAGCCCCATAGTTCAGGTGAGCTTTTCCTATCCTGGCCCCACGCCGCCGCAGTGGACGCTGACGCTTCACCCCGGCGGGGCAGGCCATTTCCGTTCCAGGATGGGAAATTGTTGCAGCGGCTCCGCCAACCACCCGCTTCCGTCCCCGGTCGATCGCGATCTTCAGTTGCGCGCCCCCGATGCCGCCCCCGTCTTTCTGGCTGCCGGGCGTCAACCCTGCTTTGACCGGGACGGCGCGAGCCGTCTCAAGGTGGCTTTTCAGCGCTGGAAAACGATCTCGTACCGCCGGCCGCGGGGTCACGGCTCCTGTACCTTCAACTTCTCTCTCGACAAGGAGATCCGGGCTATCGAAGACTCATTTCAAACCCTCGCCCCGGCCGTTGTGGAAGGCGCACGGATGGAAGTGCACCATCCCCTGGGCCTGGATGCGGAGATGGAGTTTTTCGTCCGCGCCGCCAACGACGGCCGCGCCCGGCAGATCGCCATCATCGGCGGCATTCCCAAGGGCTTGGCGTAGGATCAAAATGTTCTGGAGCGGGTAAGGAAGCGGGCTGGTCTCCTGTCGGCCCGTGAGTCAATATAAATATGTCGCCGCGGGCGACATTTGCCACTCAAACCGTGTCCAAGTCATGTTGGGATGTGGATGGAATCGGGTTGGGTCTGGCGCAAGGCAAGGTAAGGAAAGGCAGGACGTTATGTTTCGCAAACCTGGTCGCATAGGGATTGCACGGCTCGCGCTGCTGGCTATTGGCGTCTCGATCGTAGCTGCGGGCGCGGCGCAGGATGCGCAGCCTGGCTCGGGCCCGCGTGCGCGCGCGGTACGGCTCAGTTATGTGGATGGCCAGGTCCGGCTCTTGCAGGGAGACCAGGTTCTGGCCGATCAGGCCGTCGTCAATACGCCGCTCTTTGCCGGCATGCAACTGGCAACCGGCGACAGCGGAAAGGCGGAGATTCAGTTCGAGGACGGAAGCGTGGCCCGCCTGGCGCCGGACAGCGCCCTTACAATCCATGTGCTGCGCGGCTCGGGCAGCTCCGGTGACGCAGAACTGACCCTCGACTCCGGCCTGGCCTACTTCGAGATCCAGGGCGGGAACCAGATCGGTCATCTCGGCATTCTCTTTGGCCCTGCCGCCGCCACCACCAGCGGCTTTACCGCCATCCGTGCCGACATGGACCAGCCTCCCGGCGGGCTCGCCGTCTTCTCCGGTAACGTCCATCTCGAGATTGCCGCGGGCACCAATACGGCTCCGGTCGAGACCGACATCCACGGCGGCGAGAGCATCGCTCTCGATGCCAGCGATCCAAATCTCTACGTCCTCTCCGAATCCATTGAGCCGGACTCCTGGGATGCCTGGAACTCCGACCGCGACGAGGCTCTGACCGCGGTCGCGGCCGCTCAGACGGCCACGCCTCCGGAGGTCGGCTCTCCCGATAACCCCGCCTGGAGCGACCTGGATGCCAATGGTAGTTGGTATGACGTGCCCAATCAGGGCTACGTATGGTCGCCCTATGATGCCGCCAACCCCGGTTTTGATCCCTACGGCAACGGCGACTGGGCCTTTACGCCTGGATTCGGCTACGTGTGGGCCTCCGGCTACTCCTGGGGATACATGCCCTTCCAATGCGGCGCCTGGAACTTCTACGGCGGCTTCGGCTGGGGTTGGGCGCCCGGTATGGGCGGCTGCTCGCCATGGTGGGGACAGGGCTTTTATGGCGGGCCAAACATTGGCAATATGCCTCCCGGCTACCAGCCGGTCAATCGACCGCTCCCGCCGCGCGCTCCGATCGGCCACCATCCCATCCCGCTGGTCCCGGTTAACCGTCACACTACCTCTGTGCCCACGCGCCTGCCAACCCGCGACAGAAGTACCCCGGTCACGATTGCGGGCAATACCGTGCACCCTATTGCTCCGCTCCCTTCGCGGCGCGTCTTCACTGAGGAAGTTCCCGCCCGGACCGGAAGCCGGAATGCGTATCGCGGGATGGAGAGTCTCGGCAGGGCCCAGTCCTCGAACTCCTCGCCGGGTGATGGTAGCCATGCTCTCCCTGGAACCACTTCCAGCCGCGCCCGCTATCTCAATCAGTACTCCTCCCAGCAGAGCCGCGGTAATTCTTCGTCATCCTACGCGCAATCGCGGAGCGGTTCCGGCAGCAGCTCGCTGGGTCGTTCGTCCGGTACGGGGGCATCACGCTCCGTCGGCAGCAGCAGCGGCGGCTATCACGGCGGCAGCCTGGGGGGCGGTAGCTCCCACGGCGGCAGTAGTGGTGGCGGCAGCCACGGCGGCGGAGGCGGCGGTGGTGGTGGTGGCCACGGCGGTGGCGGCGGAAGTGGCGGAGGTCACCGCTGAGCGGTTGCAGCCGGCTCGTGGATTTGATCGCCGCCGGCTGCTCCGGACTGGCCTTACGCGAACGTAACCCGGTACATCTCGCCTGCATGCAACTCCACCCGGGCCGATTCCGCATCTCCCGATGGGAACCGAATCGCCTTGCCCTGCTGCGTGATCCGTACGATTCGCTGTTGTGCGGGCGCGGCCAGCTCGATGCGGGTGTCGGAATGCGTGCGCAGCATGGCCTCCGTGGCTTTGCCTTCGCGCCACGTGCAGTCGACCTCGATGTTCCCCCTTGCGCGCAACCCGCGGAAACTGCCCACGGGCCATGCTGAGGGCAGCGCCGGCAGAAACCGCAGCACGCCTCCGTGGCTCTGCAGCAGCATCTCCACAATGCCTGCTGTGCCTCCAAGATTGCCGTCGATCTGAAACGGCGAATTGGCCTTCATCCCGCAGATGTCGAACAGATTGATGCGCGTCGACCTGCGCAGCAGCTCCAGCAGATTGCTGTGGGCGGCCTCGCCATCTTCCAGCCGCGCCCAGCAGTTCACAATCCACGCGCGGCTCCATCCCGTGCTGCCTCCGCCGTTTTCCAGTCGGCGCTCCAGCACGGCCCGCGCGGCCTTCGCCAGTTCCGGCGTCTCGCGCAGGGTGATCTGGTGGTCCGGATAGAGCGCAAAAAGGTGCGAGATGTGCCGGTGTCCGGGCTCGGTCTCGGCGTAGTCCTCATTCCACTCCTGCAGCGTGCCGTTCCTCCCGATCTTGAACGGCGGCAGCCGTTTCGTCGCAGCCTCCACCTGTTCGCGCAGCGACCCGTCGATCCCCAGGATCAGGCTGGACCGCGAGACCCGGTCGAAGACCGCGCGGATGATCTCCGTGTCCATCGTCGGCGACATGCACAGGCTGGCGGTCGTGCCGTCGGGCAGCCGGTACTTGTTCTCCGGCGATTGGCTGGGCCCGCTCAGCAGCGTTCCATCGGGGCCGGGCACAAGATAGTCGAGGAAGAACTCGGCCATCTCCTTCAGGCGCGGATACGCCCGCTCGCGCAGAAAGCCCGCGTCGAGGCTGTAGGCATAGTGCGAGAACAGATGCAGTGACAGCCACGCCGCCCCCATCGGCCACACGCCGGCCTGCACGTGATCCACCGGAATCGAGTCGCCCCAGATGTCGGTGTTGTGATGCACCACGAACCCGCGCGCGTTGTAGTACTGGCGCGCCGTCGCCGCTCCGAAGCTCCGCGTCGAGTCCAGCAGGTCGAAGAGCTGCGTGTGCAGTTCGGCCAGATTGGCCGACTCCGCCATCCAGTAGTTCATCTCCGCATTGATGTTCACCGTGTACTTCGATCCCCACGGCGGATCCAGGCTCTCGTTCCAGATTCCCTGCAGATTGGCCGGGAGCGTGCCCGGCCGGCTGCTGCTGATGAGCAGGTAACGGCCGTACTGAAAATACGTCTCCACGAGTCCCGGATCGTCGCCGCCCGCGCGCAGCCGTTCGATGCGCTTATCGGTCGCCACATCGCGCAGCGGGTCCGGGCCTTCGCGCAGGCGCACATCCGCGCGCGCGGCGTAGCGGCGATAATCGGCCACATGCTCGGCGCGAAGCTCCGGGTAAGAACGCGCGCTTGCCGCGCGCAGAGCGCGGGCGCAGGCCACGGCCATCCCCGCCGCATCGTGCTCGCGGAACTCCGTCGCTGCCGTCACCAGCAGCGTGACCGCGCGTGCATCTTCAATCCGCAGGCTATTGCCCGCGGCCTTGATCGTCCCGCCTTCGGCAATGGCCTTCACCTCCGCGCGGAACGCCACGCCGACCTGCCGCTCCTGCGTTGCCGGATCGGTCGTCGGTTTCACCGGTCGCGTCGCCCCGGTCATCACCAGGCCATCGTTGCCCGCGGCGCTGGTCTCGCTGTGCGCCTGGCGATCGAGTCGCACCGCCAGCGCAAAGGGCCGCGTGCACTCGATTCGTACCACGATGACGTTGCGCGGCGCGGAGCTGAAGATCTCCCGGCTCCACCCGGCATCGGCCGCATGAAAACTCGTTCGCGCCACCGCTTCGTCCAGATTCAGTTCGAGACGGTAGTTCGTGACCGTGGCGGGGACGCGGTCGAAATCAAGCCATAGATCGCCCAGCGTCTGGTAGCAGGGCAGGCGATCCGGAATGCCCATCATGACCTGTGCCGCCAGCGCCTCGGCCTCGTGCACTTTGCCCGCCAGCAGCAGCGCGCGCACCTCTCCCGTACGCGCCGCCTGGGGATTGTTGCGGTCGCGGTACTCGCCTATCCATACCGTCTCTTCGTTCAATTGCAGCCGCTCTTGCGCGGCGTTGCCGAAGACCATCGCCCCCAGGCGGCCGTTACCCACCGGCAGCGCATCGCGCCACTCCGCCGCGGGCTGCTCGAAGAAGAGAATATGCTCTCCTGCGCCCTTATCCTGGCCCATCTCCGCGCTCAGCGCGGAGAGGCTCGTGCGTTGCGCCAGCGTAGCGCCCGTCAACGATGCGTCGCGCAGAAAGCGGCGGCGGCTCCATTGCTTTTTCAATTGCCCCATGGTTCTCCTGTGTCGTAATACCGGCTAGCTTTCCAGCAGAATCGCGCTGTACGCAGGAACGTGCGCAATGCCCTCGTGCAGCGCCTTGACCCGGCCTTCGGTGAATGTCACGCCTTGTCGGGCGTCGATTGCCGGCCCCGCAAGCTGCCACTGCCTCTTCGCCCTCCGCAGTGGGGTGCGAATCGCCGCCGCCGCGCCGGCCTTGTTCACAATCAACGTGAGCCTGCCCCCGGGCCGGCTCGCCGCATACGCGCGTACACGGTCGCTCGCGCAGTCGAGCTTGCTGCCGATCAGCGTTGCTCCCGCAAAATTGCGCGCCGCCATCACGCCGAAATACTCCGGGCGGCGTACAAAGCCTGCCTTCAGGCCGCCCGCAATCGGCGTGTAGTATCCATCGCCGCCTCCGTGCAGGCAGAATCCCGAGCAGCCCCCCGCGGCAAACGCCAGCATCGTGTCCACCGCCCACAGCGCGCTGGCAAACGTATTGCTCACCCCCGGCTGGCCGCCGTTCCAGCAGGTGTTGCCTTCGCTCATGCGGTAGGGAATTCCTGCCTCCCGCGCCGCCGTCATCGCCGTCTGCAGATCGCGCTCCAGCTTTGGGTCCGGCGCCAGCAGCCGGTCGATCGTCATCCCCACCGCCCCCGCCGGGCCCATGGCGTAATAGTGCGAGGTGAGCATCACCACATCCGGCGCGCTGCGCTTTACGTCCGCCGCAAATCCCGTCACGTACGCCATCTTGTTTGAAACGTCGGGGCCGGCGAACCGCGCCTGCGGAACGCGCGCCGTCACCGCTGCGTGCGCAAGGACCCATTCCTTCCAGTAATCGCCGTAAGTCCACGTGGCGGGACGATAGCGATTGCGCCACGCGTCCGGCTCGTTGCCCAGTTGGAACGCAATCAGGCGCGGGCCCAGGATCGCCTGCGCGTGCCACGCCTCTTCGGCGGCGCGTTCGACCGGGCCTCGGCCCAGGTTGAGGCCGTAGAGGCAGCGCCAGCCCGTCGCATCCAGAAACCCGCGCAGGTTGCGCAGCTCCTTCGGCGTAATCGGCGTGTCCGCCTTGATGTTCTTGCTCGTGTCCGGGCCGACCGCGTCAAACGGCGCTGCGCCCGCCGGCTCGGCGCTGGTAAAGGCCGTGAATTCGCTCGTGCCCCCGCCCAGCCGGAGCACGCCCTGATCGCTCAGCTCCCTGAAGATTGCGATCAGCGCGGCGTTGTCCGCTGAAAAGAACGCGGGGTTGGCAAGCTGCGCCGATTCGTAGCTCAAACCGATAAAGTCCGGCGGAATCGTGGTCAGCGTTGTGCTCTCGTCGATGGTGAGCGTGCCCGTAATGGGAGCGGCAGCTTCAGTTGCGCTGTTTTGCGCGCGGAGCATCCTGCCGGCAAGTCCGGCCGCGGCTGCCCCGCCGGCTGCAAGAAAATCACGGCGATTCATGGCAGTGTCAGCTCCACGGTGTAGGCCTTGTTCAGGCTCAGGTTGATGACCGAAGCAGTCGTCGCGCCCTGGTCTCCGATTCGCACGCGCGTTCCCGGTTCAAACGGCAGGTGCACAACAAACCGGCGCAACACTCCGTGCGGATCGATGCTGATACGCCACAGCTTTGCGCTCACGTGCTCTACTTGCACACTCACTGTGCCTCCGGTGGTCACAGGCGCATCGTCGAGCCTGAGCGTCGTGCCCTCCGGAACCCAGCTTGCCGGCACGCCGGGCAGCAGATGCAGCGTGCCCTCGCGCTCGTTCACCAGCATATCGCGCAGCAGCAGCACCAGGTTCGCGTTGGCCCACGCCTCGGGCATATCGCCCGTGCCCTGCATGTTCGTGTGTTTCGAATGCGGCGTGTCGCAGGCCCGCGGCGCGTCCACGTCCACCAGGATCTCTTCCTTCCACACGTTCGTGGTGTAACTGTGATTGATCGCCGCCGTCAGCATGTCCACGGCCTTCTGTCTCTCGCCCCGCAGCAGATAGGTCTCGGCCATATTCATCGATTCGCCTGCCCACACCCCGGCGTAGCCCGCCCAGGCCACGTTGGTCGGAAGCCCTTGCTTCTCCTCGCGCTCCATGCGCGTGATCAGGCCGGTCACAAGCGGATCTTCCGGCGCGTAAAGCCCCGTCGGATACACCGCCAGAAAGGTCTGCGAATACGCGCCCTGCGGATAGGTCGGCATCGCCGGCAAATAGGCCGGTGTTGTGGTCTCGAGCGTCACCGCGCGGTTCACGTCCTCGCGAATGGCGCTTGTGTAGTCGGCGTATTCGTGATCGAGCCACGCGGCGTCGTGGGGATGACCGAGAACCGTCGCGGCCTCGCTCGTTACGTGCACCGCATAGTCGGCCAGAAAGTTGTGCGAGAAGGAATGGCCTTCAGGCAGCCCCGAATCTCCGTAGCTCCACGGCAGCAGTCCGTACCAGTACGTCTTCTCGCCGGGCTTGAGCGGCGGGTCCGGCTCGGGACGGCACCGCGACGGTATCTGGCGATGAATCGGCCGCGCGCCCGGGGGCACGCCTTCAACGCCCTCCAGCGTTGACTCCTCGCGGTGATCGCGAATCCATCCCGCCGCCTGCAGCAGGTACGGATACGCCCGCGTCAGCCACTGCTTGTCCCGCGAAAACTGGTAGTAGTCCCACACCGCCGCGGCGTTGCCGCCGGAGTTGTCCCATGCCGGCCAGCCGCTGGTCGGCGGAAAGTCCCATTCCCCGTCGTCATTGATGATGTGGAAGGCGTGCTCCACGCTCTCCCGCGCGGGCTCCATGAAGCCGGCCACCTCCATCGCGCGCGCCTGAAAGTACTCTCCGCGTCCCCAGTACTGCCGGTAAACCGCCGGGCCGTCGAGCGCCCAAAGGTCGCCGCGTGCATCGTATTCCGTCAGGATCAGCACATACGCGATCGATGAGTAATAGAAGTCGGTCAGCGCCTTTTCAGGCAACTCGACTCGAGCCGCCTGCGCCCACAGCCCATCCCACTGCGCTACGGCCTGCCCCAGCAGCGTCTCCCCGCTGGCCTGCGACAGCTCGCCGTTGCGCGCGGCAGGCCACTCATAGGGCAGTTCGATCCAGAGGCTCTTCCCGGCGCCTGCGGGGACCGTAACCCGCATCGCCAGCGTCAGTCCGCCGTCCTCCGCCGTCACCGCCGCGCCTGCGGTCTCCGTCACCAGCGCCACATCCTCGCCCGCGCCGTTCTCCAGCGTGTGGCCGATGGCATGGCCGGGCAGATTGCGCTCGCGGCCGCTCAGTTTCACCGTTACCTCTGCCGCCGCTTTGCCGTCGTTCGTGAACGTGAGCCGAACCGCGTCGAACGCCCTGGCGCCGGAGCGGGTCGTGGGAATCTCCCCCGGCCTGGCCTCGGGATCCACGGCAAAATCCAGCTCTTCGAGCCGCACGCCTCCCGCCTGCGCTGAAGAAACAATAAACGGATACCGTCCGCGATAAAGCTGCTGGCTGGTCACGTTGAGCGGATCCCCGCCCGCGTACGCTTGGATCGCCAGCTCCCCGTCCATCTGGTCGCTGAATCCGATCGGCGTGTCCAGCGGCTTGCGCTTCAGGCTCCATTGCGACCACTTCAGATCCCCCTGTTTGTCCACAATGGTCTTGTGGCTGCCCATCGGCAATCCGATCAGGCTCTGCGCATCGGTGTTCGTGTAGCGATGGTCGATGACAACCTGTGCCGATACCGCGCCGGCGGCTAGAAAAATGCCGCAAATATAAAAAAGTGTTCTCCGCAATAACATCTTCTGCCTCAATCCCAGGCTCCGCTGTGGATGAATGGTTGATAACATCGGCCGAACCGCAGCTCACAAGATGGTGCGGCCATGCTCATGGCAAAAATCGAGCCGGCCTCATCGAACGCCGCTTCGCTGCGCCGCCGTCAAGGCCGGTCCGTCTCACTCCGCCTTGATCGTGGACAGAACCACAATCTCTCCCGGCGCCACGTCAATCTCCGCGGGAACGCTGGAGACGGCGTTTTCTTCCTCGAGTCCGGTCCGCTCCAGCTCGGCCCACGGCCGCCCCGCGCCCGCGATCGTCAGCCTGCGCCCGGTAGCGCCGCGGTTGACCACCACCAGCGTCTCGTCCTGTCCGTCTTTGTATGCGGATGCCAGCAGGTTGGGATCGCCGGTCTCCGCGCCGACGCGCTGCATCCCCTTGCGGATATGGCGGCTGAATGCGCCCATCACGCGCAACTGGTAGCTCGTCGGCGTCGGAACCCAGCCGCGCGTGCGGTCCGGGGCCAGCAGCGAACGCGAGCCGGCAAAGGTCGGCTCCTCGACATCCAGCAGCAGCCAGCAATACATCAGCGCCACCGCGTCCATCTCGGTCAGGTTCTTGTGGTAGAGCTGCGCCACCGCAAAGGCGATGCGGTACGAGGGCTCCTGGTAGTGCGCGTCGTTCACGCAGATCTCCGTAGCCAGAAAGGGCTTGCCGTCGGCGGCCTCGTGCATCGCCTTCATGCGCGCATCGTACAGGTCCGGATTGGCCAGGAACTCCTGAAAGTCATACTCGTGCACCGCGGCGTAGTCCAGAGCCTTCCAGGCTTCGGCGTTCTTGCGCAGCGCCTTGGCGCGCTCGATGCCCAGGAACATGAAGCTGGCATCGGCCATGTGAATCTTGGTCTGCGTAAAACCGGCCTTGTCGAGGGCGTGCCGCACCGCCACCGCCATCGCGCTGAAGACCTCCGGCGGCTGGTCCACTTCGTTCTCAATGCCGATAATGGCCGGCGCCGAGCCCGTGGCGGCTAGCGCCTTCCGGCAGTACGTCACCACAATGCGCGCGTACGCGTCGGGATCGGCTACGCGCTTGATCGGTTTGTTCCACGTGTCGCTGGCGCTGGGGCCGTTCCAGGCCACCGTGGCCCACGGCGGCAGCGCCCATAGCTCGTAGATCACGCTCCCGCCCAGCGCCAGCGCGTGGCGGCTATAGTCGAAACTCGATAATTCGCTGTTGGGAAAGTTGTCTCCGTAATAGTGCGGCGTCGCATCGGCGGCATCTTCCAGGTTGCTCATGTCCGGCTTGAGCTGCGTCCCCATCGGGTACTCGCGGAACAGCAGCAGGTTATACCGCTTCAGTATCTGCCAGTACTCCTGCTTGCCCGCCGCGCTCAACTCCTCGTATGCCGCGATGCTGGGACTGCCGCCGAAGCCG
>JAKCDN010000029.1 GCA_021841795.1 Acidobacteriota bacterium
TGAAAGCAGCCGCACCGGGCCCATCAGCCCCGAGGGCAGCAGCGGCGAATCGGCCGTGTACGGCATGAAATCCGTAAAGGCATACTTGCGCAGCATCCACGGCTGCTGGTCGCCGATCATGCGGTTTACCCACAGGTTCGTCACCTGCACCGCGATCTGGTTGCTCCCCGTCTGCAGCGCCTGTGTCGCGTCCACGCGGAACGGCGTCTTCCACGCCGTGCCCAGGCGCTTGCCGTTCACCGTCACCGTGGCCAGGCTCCCCACCTCGCCCAGGTCCAGCCACAGATGCGCGCCTCCCGCAAGCGCGCTCGCCGGAATCTCCACCGTCTTCGCGTACGTGGCCGAGCCGGAAAAATACTTCACTCCCGTCTCCGTCGCATCGCTCCATGAGATCAGTTGCGGAAACGCCATGCTCTCCGGCGCGCCGAGGTTCGGAGCAAACGTCACCGCCCAGTCCTTGTTCAGAGCCTCGTGCACCGCCCGGACCTCGGTCTCCGTGGGCTCCGGAAGCGCCCGCGACAACGCCGCCGCCGGCTCGCGGAAGACCACAAACGTCGTTCCCCACGGCTCCAGATGCAGCGGCACCGTGGTCATTCCGTCCGCAATCGCATAGGACGCGGCCTGCCGCGTTCCGTTCGCCGCATCCCACAGCTCCGGCGCCTTCCCGTCCACCCGGAACGTCGCCTTCACATCCTCCGTCCGGTCGCTGCGATTGTCGACGAAATACACGTCCCCGTCGGAAAGCCGCCGGTGCAGGAACATCAGCTTCGTATCCGTCTCCGGTTTTGTCGCGTCAAAGTCGCGCCGCACGCCCAGCCCTGCCAGCACCTCGTTCGCCGTCGTGTTGCTGTACACTCGGCCCTTGCCCACGCGCGCCCAGCTCCGGCTCCCCTGCTGTTTCCGCCCCCACAGCCGATCGGCGATACGCTGGAACTCGACCTCGTTGTCCGACAGGCTCGGCGAATCCACCGGCCGGTTGCCCACCAGCACCGCTCCCTGCTCCACCAGGCTCTGCAACTGCCGCAGCACCGGCAGCGTCATCCGCTGGCTGCGTCCGCCCAGGTACAGGATGCGATAGCTCGTCCCTCCCGGCGTCACCAGGCTTCCGTCTTTCACGCTCAGCTCGTGCAGCACCACGTCGCTGTTCACAAAGTCGAAGCCGTATCCATCCGGCGCATCCGTAATCGGCTTCCACCCGAACACCGCCGTCAGCGGTCCCTCCTCGCCGTAGAAATACGCCACATCGGCCGCATAGTGCCCCTGCTGCAGCATCCACGAGCACCGTGAAAGATACGTAATCCACGGCCTGGCCTCGTCCGCCCAGGTGTCGTTGCGGTTGAACCAAAGCCCGTAGTGCCCCAGTGTCAGTCCCGGCCTCATGTCCGCCACCGGCTGGTGCGCCGACTCGTGAATCTCAAACCGGTTCACCCCCAGCGCAAATTCAAGATCCGCCACCTTCTTCAGGTTGTTCGGCGAAAACGACCACGCCGGACCACGCGACGTCATCGACTCCGCGCCCACAATGTTCTGTCCGTAAATGTGCGCCACCGACGCCGCACCGCGCAGGTCCGAAAGGTAATCCACATCCGGCCCCGGCTGGCCCGCCCACGTCCACATCGCCCCCATCGGCACATCCGTCCGGCTGCGCATCTCCATGTCGTCGCCCAGCGACGGCCGGTGATACTCCAGCGCCTCGCCGTAGTACTTCATCCCGTGCGCGTGCAGATCCTCGGCAATCTCCCCGTAATGGTTCTCCGCCAGCAGTTGACCGATCGTGCGCCGGAAATCCCACAGAAACCGGTCCGTATCCCCCGTGCTCTTGATGATCACGCCCGTCAGCGCCGGCAACCACGGCCGCGCATCGTACCCCCGCCGCCGCTCGAACTCCTCCAGCATGTCGTCGGTCCAGTTCTGCGGGCCCACCTCGATGCTGTCCGTCACCATCCACGCAATCCCCTGCGGCCCCATCATCTCCGCGCCCACCGTGTCGGCGTACATCTTCAGGTAGCCGTCCACGTAGCTCTTCACATACCCGCGATTCAGCTTGTCCACTTCCAGGCCCGTGGCCTCGGCCGGCGCCGGTCCGTTCTCGTGCCCCGTCAGCGACGAGCCGATCCGCAGCACCATCCATCTCCCCGCCGGCGGCGTCCAGTCCAGCCGACCGTCCGGCTGCATCTTCGCCGTCACGTCGATCACGTCGCCCGGCTGCACCACAAACGCCGGCGCCACCTGCGCATCGCTGATCGCATAAAAATCGCGCGAGTTCGCGTATCCCGCCCGCTTCTCGAACTCGTTCATCCGCGCGCCGCTCGCCAGCGCCAGCTCCGTGATCTTGTGGTCGTGCTCCGCGGCCGATGCCGGCTGCGCCGGAAACACCACCCGGAAGTACCGCGCCGTCACCGCGTCGAACGCCGCCGTCCGCTCCACGATGCTGCTGAACGGAATCTCCGCCACCCGGCGGAACTTCTCCCCATCGTCGCTCGCCTCCAGATACGGCGCCTGCGCCGCGCTCTCGTGGTCGAACACGCTGATGGCATCGTTCAGGCTCGCCAGCGTCACCGCCTGAATCTCCTGCGCATGGCCGTAGTCGAACTGCACCCACGACTCGGACTCCCGCGTGCTCGCCGGCAGGTCCAGCGCCACCCTGGCCACATCCCCGTCGCTCAGCGCCGGCACGTCCGGCTCGCCCCCGCTCGCCGTAATCCTCGGATGCAGCTCCGCCTGCGTCCGGTCGCCCTCCGGTATCCGGTATGCAATCGCCGCCACGTCCCGGTAGAACTCCGGCGGCGTCGTCACCTTCCCGTCCGGCGCGCGCCGCCCCGGCACCGCGTAATTCTGGAACGTCCCATCCACCTGCGGCGGATGCGCCAGCTCTCCGGTGAACGGCTTCCCGCCCTCGATGCGCGTCGCCGACCACACCATCTTCTTCATGCCCTCTGACGCCGGCACCCACGGCCCGCCCGTCTCGCTCCATCCCGGCGAGCTGGCGATCGCAACCTCCATGTGCATCGAACGCGCCGTCTTCACCGCCGTGTCAAACGCCTGCTTCCACTCCGGCGTCATGTAGATCAAACGATGCGGAACCACCTGCGGCGTGTCGATCGCGCCCTCGAAGATCGTCACTCCGCCCACGCCCACGCGATGCATCCAGCCCAGGTCCAGGCCGATGCCTTCCGTCGTGATGTTGCCGTTCATCCAGTGCCACCACACCCGCGGCCGCGCACCGTTCGGCGGATCGTCAAACCCGCGCAGCAGCGCATCTTGGTCCCCGCCGGACGGCGGCGCGGATGCCTGCCCCCGCGCATACCGCCCGGCTGAGCCCGCAAGGCATAGACATACAACCATCAGCGCGTTGCAAGCCTTCATCGAACTCCACCTGTGCTGTCGTTTGATTGCCGCGAACCCCGGCGTCCCTCGCGCTTACGGCTGCGGCTTCACCGTTGCGCGCGTCGCGCCCGTGGTGATCCCGCCGTCCACGAGCAGCGTCTGCCCGGTCACGTACCGGCTCGCCTCCGAGGCCAGAAACACCACCGCTCCATCCAGATCGTGCGGCTCGCCCGGCCGTTTCACCGGAATCCGTTCGATCAGGTACTCCACCCACTCCCGGTCCTCGTACAGCATCTTGTTCTGCTCCGTCTGGAACCAGCCCGGCGCCAGGCAGTTCACCGTCACCCCGAACTTCCCCCAGTCGTCGGCCAGGCTCATCGTCAACTGCCGCACTCCGCCCCGGCTGGCCCCATACGGCGCCAGGCCCGCATAGCCGCATACGCTCGTCACCGATCCGATATTCACAATCCGACCGTATCCCTGCGCGATCATCCCCCGCGCCACCGCCTGCGCCACAAAAAACGATCCCCGCAGGTTGGTCTCGACAATCTGGTTCCAGTTCTCCCAGGTCACGTCCAGCGCCGGCTTGCGTATGTTACATCCCGCGTTGTTCACAAGAATGTGGATCTGTCCGAATGCCGCCTCGGCATCCGCCGCCATCCGGCGGATGCTTGCCTCGTCCCGTACATCCAGATCCAGTTGAATCGTGCGCCGTCCCAGCGCCTCCATCTCCGCGGCAAACTCCGCCAGCGTCTCCCGCTTGCGGCTCGTCAGCACCAGGTCGGCCCCGGCCTTCGCCAGCGCCCGCGCAAAGTATTGCCCCAGACCGCGGCTCGTGCCCGTCACAATAGCCACCTGCCCGGTCAGGTCGAACAGCTTCTCGCTCGTCGGTTTCATGGCCTCAGAATCACTTTCATCAGGTTCGGCTCGCGCGCGTGCAGTCGCGCAAACCAGTTCGGACCGTCTTCCAGCGGCGCCACGGCCGTGATCAGCGGCCCCACCCGCATCGCGCCCTCCGCGATCAGCTCCATCGCCTGCGGATACTCCCCCGCCGACGCGCACGAGCCCTGCAGACGCAATTGCCGCGTCACCACCTTCTGCAGCGGCAGCGTCACCTCCGGCTGAATGTTGCCGATCAGCGTCACCGTTCCGCCCTTCCGCGTGCAGTCGATGGCCGCGTTCACCGTCTCGTTGCGGCCCACCGCCTCCAGCGCCACATCCACGCCCTGGCCGCCCGTGCGCTCCAGCACCTGCGCCGTCAGCTCCGCTCCGGCCGCGTGCAGCGCCTCGCCCGCGCCGATCTCCCGCGCCAGTTCCAGCCGCGATGCGTCAATGTCGGCAATCAGCACCCGCGCGCAGCCCAGCGCCCGCGCCGCCTGCAGCGTCAGAAGCCCGATCATGCCCGCGCCGATCACCAGCGCGGTCTCGCCCCCGCGCAGCGCCGAAACCCTCACCCCGTGCAGTGCCACTGAGGCCGCCTCCAGCATCGCCGCCTCGGCAAACGACAGCTTTTCCGGCAGATGATACAGAATCCGCTGCGGCACCGCCACGTACTCCGCAAATGCTCCGTGCCGCCGATAATCGCCGCACGATACCCCCACCACCTGCCGGTTCTCGCACAGGTTCACCTCGCCCCGCCGGCAGTACGCGCACGCGCCGCAGTACACCGTGGAGTCGAAGGTCACCCGATCCCCCACCGCGTAGCCCTCCACGCCCGCGCCCACCGCCGCCACCGTTCCCGCAGCCTCGTGGCCCATCACAATCGGCGGTATGCGGCGTCCCGACGAGCCGTCGTATCCATGCACGTCGCTGCCGCAGATCCCGCAGGCCTCGACGCGCACCAGCACCTCGCCCGCACCCGCCTCCGGCGCGGCCAGGTCGGCGATCTCAAGATGGTTGTAAGCAGAAAGCAGCAGTGATTTCATCTGGAAGAATCCGTCTCTCCGGTTGCCTTGCGTTGCGGCTGCGGTCCATCCGCATCCGCGGCTGAGGGCCTTGCCATTCCGTCTATACGTCGCACAGGTCCACGGCCGCCCGCAGGCTCGCCAGCGGGTCGCGCACCGGAATAAACTCGTGCGCTACGTACCCCGTGAACCCCGCGTCCGCTATCGCCCGCATAACTCCGTCCCATTGTACTTCCTGGGTATCGTCCAGCTCGTGGCGCCCGGGAACTCCGCCCGTGTGGAAGTGGCCGATCCAGCGCAGATTGGCGCTGATCGTCGCGATCAGGTCCCCCTCCATGATCTGCATGTGGTAAATGTCGTACAGCAGCTTCACGTTCGGCGAGTTCACTTCCTCCATCACGCCCACGCCCCACGCCGTGTGGTCGCACATGTAATCCGGATGGTTGACCTTGCTGTTCAGCAGCTCCATGCAGATCGTCACCCCGTGGTCCTCGGCGATCTTCTTCACCCGGTTCAGGCCCGCCACCGTGTTCCGCGCTCCCTCTTCGTCGCTCATCCCCGCGCGATTGCCTGAGAACGTGATCACGTTCGGCACCCCCGCCTTGGCCGCCAGCGGTATATTCTCCCGCAGCGCGGCCTCGATCGCCGCGTGATTCTCGGTCCGGTTCAGCGCCTCTGGAATCGTCCCGCCTCCGGCATAGCCCATGGTGCAGATCAGCCCGTAGCGCCGCGGTATCTCCCACTCCTCGACCGTCAGCAGGTCGATCCCCTTCAACCCCAGCCCCGCCCCATTGGCGCACAGATCGTTCAGGGCCATGCCCTTGTAGCACCACCGGCATGCGGACTGCCGGATGCGGTCCTTGCGCGCCGGAATTGAGGTTTGGCCGCGTGTGAATGCCGGCGCCGCCGCACATGCGCCCGCCGCCAGGCCGGACTTCAGTGCGTCCCGGCGGGTTAGCCCGCTGTGGCTCATCGCAGTTCTCCCATTCTCAAGGGAAGTCTATCGGGAATCGGCGGGATTTAGAAGGTGAATACCAGCCCCGCCCGAAGGCTGCGCTGGCTCTGCGCAAAGAACAGCAGCGAGCCGTCGCTCAGAATAAACGGCCTGTACCCCTGCGCCAGCAGATTGCCGATGTCCAGCAGCGCCTCCAGCCCGGCTGCGCCGTCGCGCGTAATGCGGATCGGCTGCCGAAGATGCAGGCTCAGGTAAGGCGCCGTCGCATCCTGCGCAAACGGAGTCACCGCGGTCACTACGTCGTCCGGCTCCCATGCGTAGCTGGCGCGCCATTCGGTCCCGCTGCCGTCCAGCGTGCCTGAGAGCGAGATCGCGAAGGTCTGCGCGCGCTGTGGGTGCGCGCTCGCCGCCACCGCCTGGATCGCCGGCGCCTCCGGCAGCGCCGGCATCACCAGCGCATCGCCGTTCGCATAGTCCAGCTCCACTCCGTTGCCGTCCGGCAGCTCATGCGTCAAGCTCGCCGTCACCCCGGCCGACGCGTATCCGGGCCCCGCCACCCGCAGCAGGTTGCTCATCCGGTCCAGAAGCACCGCCGAGGAAGCCTCGCCCGGCCCCAGATCTCCCATCGCCTCCAGCACCGGATCTTCCACCCGGTCCGAGTACACGACCAGCGACATCCCCGAGCTGCCCGTCTGCCGCGACCATCCAATCTCCTGGTGCAGTCCGTGCGCGATCGTCAGCGCGCCGTCGCTCGCCGCAAACGCCGGCATCCACGCCGCGGCCTCGTCCACGCTGCCGTTCGGGTCCGCCATCATCGTGGCCAGCCCGTAATGCACCGTCGAGTTTCCATCGTGCCAGCTCAAGGTCGCAAACGGCAGCGTCGCCGCGCTCGACCTCATCCCCGCCATCCGCGCCGCCACCACGTTCGAGCCCACGTCGGCCTCTACCGCCGCGCCGAATCGCATCGCCTCCGAGCTGCGCACTGAGGCGATCTCCAGCCCCGCGTTGGCTCCGCTCGTCACCTCCGGATCCACCGCCACCGCCGCCACAGACTCCACCGCCCCGGCATAGCCCAGATCCTGGCGAAAGCCCAGCATCGACTCCATCCCCGCGTCGCTGCCGGGCGCAAAGTCCACCCGCGCCAGCAGCTCCCGGCTGCTCGACGGCGTCTCTTCCACCGCCGACGAAATCCGCTCGCCGTTCTCGCCAAACGTCCCCGCCTGGCCCGTCGCCATAATCCGCGCCTTCAGCTTCGGCGTCCCCCGCGGCCCGTCTGCCTCCACCACCAGCGGCCCGTCTTCCAGCCAGCGCAGCAGCGGCCGGTTCGCCGCCGATCGCAGCGTCCACGCCCAGTCGTCCTTCGACGCCTTCCCCGAGCGCGGTTGCGCCGGCAGCCATTGCATCACTTCGTAAAGGGTATACAGCGTCAGATTGACGATCGTTCCCGCGCGGACGCGCACATTCTCCCGCTGCGAAGGCAGGAACGACGGTCCCATCGCCTTCAATATGTAGCGGCCCGGCGCCAGCGACGGAATCACAAACCGGCCTTCCGCATTCGTATACGCGCTGGCAACCACATTCAGACTGGGGCTTAGAATCTGCACCTCGGCGCCGATCTGCGGCACCCCCGACGCATCCCGCACCAGTCCAGACACCGACGCGGTTCCAGCTCCACGGGCAGGAGCGGCTCCTAACGCGATCAGCATCGCGAAACCGGCGAAATAGGCGCTGCATTTCATCTGCAGATCTGATCTCCGCCGCGTCTCTGGCTAACTTCCCTCAAAGCGGTGCCGCACAGCTCTCCGGCTTCTCCCGTCCGGTGCGTCCTGCGCGGGATTTCTTCCTATTCCACGACAAAAGGTGCCGATTGCGCAATCTCTTGCTTTGAAATCGCGTCATTCACCCTCACCGTGACCTTGTATTTCCCCGGGCTCAGTCCCTCGATCGGCAGCGACTTGTCCACCGTGAGCTGGTCGCTGTGCGCCCCCAATTCCTTCGATTCCAGTTCCTTCTTCAGAATCACATTCCCCGTCGCATCCGAGATCTCGTACGTCACCGTCGCCGAATTGCTCTTGGTCGCGTCGTCGATGCCCAGATTATAGAACTGCAGCCAGAAGTTCAGCGGCTGTCCCCGCTTGAAGCTCACCGGCGTCGCCGGATTTTCCGCTACCCGCGGCCGTACAAACATGTTGCTGATAATAAAACTGCCGCTCCCGATCTGCTGCGACGACACCGTGTTCATCTCGTCGGCCAGGATCAGCGACGACGCCCCCAGCTTCTCGTCCTGATACTCCGGCACATTCAGACTCCGCCCGTAGATCCCGATATGATCCGGGTTGTTCAGATCCTTGATCGCGATATCCAGACGATACAGCCCCGGCGGCACCGGCAGCGCCTTCCAATACAGCGACTTCCGGTCCAGCGACTTCTGCAGCAGCTCCGACGGCTCCGTCACCTCCACCGTGTCCTCGAACGTCTGCACCGTCTTGTGCATGATCGTCGTCACCCGGCCCAGAATGTTCACCACGCCCTTCGACACTCCGTCCTTGGTCACAAACGTGATGTCCCGGTTGCTGATCTGCAGCGTGATCGGAATCATGTCCATCCCGTCCGTCACCTTTACATAATCGGTGCGCACGTCGAACGGAAATACCGGCCCGCCCAGCAGCTTGTGCGACGAGTTGAACTGGTCCAGGTCGCTCTCCAGATCCTTGAACTTCACCGGCGGGGGCGCAAACGCCTTCGCCGCCATCTCGATGCGGTCGAACTCCTTGCCCTGGTTGGCGTCGCCCATCGGCCCGGTGCCCAGTTGCTCCAGTCCGCCTCCCTTGAACCGGTCCGTCTTGTCCGACTTGTTCATCTCTTCCCACTGCGTCAGGCCCGCTCCCGGCACATACTTCAGAGCGTCCTTCTCGCTGCGGTCGATCGTAAAGTGATAATCCCCGCACTGGCACGTGTCCACAAACTCGAAATCCACGTTCTCGCCCAGTCCCTCGAGATACCGGTAGTGCCATACCTCGAACGGAAAGGTCGATGTCTGGCCGCCGCCTTCGTCCATCGGTCGCTCGTACATGCCGCCCGAAGGATGCGAGTCGATGCTGTCCGGCTTGCCCCACGCAATGTAAATATGACCGCGGTCCGTCTTCCATCCCGGCTTGCCCGCCGCAAAATGGTCGTTCGCATATTGAATGCGCCGGTAGTGCTCGTCGCGGAACTCGTTCTCCGGCGAATCCGGATTCGGATTCCGCCGCTGCCAGAAGTTCTCGATGAACGCTTCCCGCTCTTCGTCGTTGCTCAGGCTCATGAAAGCCTTCCGCTCGTCGTCGGAGATGATGTAGGCCACATCCTCGTCCAGCCACTTCTTGTACGGCCCCTTCAACTCCTGCCGCAGCGCCCTCTGCGCCCGGAACCGCTCCTTGTCGGAGAGCTGGCGCTTCATCGGATCAGGAGCCTGGCCCTGGCTCGGAGCCTGTGCCTGGCTCGGATCCTGCCCCGGAGCCGGAGCCTGACTCTGATCCTGACCCGTCGTCGACTGGGACTGTTGCGCGGATGAGCTGTCCGCATCCGTGTGCTTCTTGGCGCATTGGCCGCTCGTGGGGAACAAAATCAGACCGAGTCCGAGCGATGAAATGAATAGGCGGCGGCGGTTGAACATCATTGCCTTGGATACTCCTGCGATCTCTTTATTTTACGGCTCCCGGATGCGGCGGGCAAGGTTCCGTAGGCAGTTAGCTCACTTCCTTCGACGCGCCACGCCCCGCAACGTCATCCGCCCGGCTCTCCGCCCGCCTTTCGCCCCGCCCAGCCACCCTCCGCCGCCCGCGGGGAAACGACTAAGACAACACTCCCGGCGGCCTCGGTCAAGAAATTGCGGAACCATTCCTCTTCCTATCGCGTACACTGAAGTGGAGAAATTCATAAGTTTCCTATTGCCATGAAGAAACTCCTCCTCATTGCTCTAGCTGTGCTCGTGGCCGCTGGGCTTGTGACGTTCATGGTCATCAAACAGCAGTCGGGATACACCAAGGTCTACACCGCCACTCTCGCTCGCCAGGACCTCACCTCCCTGGTCAGCGGCACCGGCCAGATCAAGCCCAAAACCTACATGAACGTAGGCGCCACCTCCTTCGGCCGCATCACCCGCTTCTACGTCAAGGAAGGCGACCACGTTCAAAAGGGACAGACCCTCGCTGCCGTCGAGAACGTGCAGCAGGAGTCCACCGTCAACGCCCAGCGCGCCACCATCGCCGCCGCCAAAACCGACATCAACTCCTACATCGCCGCCGAAAAAACCGCGCAGGCCAATGTCGAGCACGCTCAGGCCGATCTCGAACAGAAAAAACTCGACTGGGTCCGCGCCCAGGCCCTCTACAAGGACGGCATCCTCGCCAAGCAGGACTACGACGCCAAAAAAGCCGCCTACGACCTCGACGTCGCCTCCCTCGCCCAGGCCGTCGCCAGCCTTAACCAGGCCAAGGCCCAGACCGACTCCGCCCGCGGACACCTCCTCACCGACATTGCCAACCTTCAGGCCGATCAGGATCTCCTCGACAAGACCATCGCCACCGCCCCCTTTGACGGCATCGTTACCAACGAGCCCCTCCGCGAGGGCGAAACCGTCGTCACCGGCATCCAGAACGCCGAAGGCTCGACCCTCATGACCCTCGCCGACATGAGCGTCGTCACCGCTGAAGTCAAAGTCGACGAAACCGACATCGTCAGCCTCGCCGTCGGCCAGGCCGTCGATGTCACCGTGGACGCTCTCCCCAACAAGGTCTTCAAGGGCCACGTCACCCTCGTCGGCGACCAGGCCCTCCTGCGCTCCACCGGCGTGGCCACCTCCCAGTCCACCACCGGAACCGAGGAGGCCAAGGACTTCAAGGTCGTCGTCACCCTCGACAATCCCTCCAGCGAGCTGCGGCCCGGCCTCTCCTGCACCGCGCGCATCACCACCGCCCACAAATCCAACGTCCTCGCCCTGCCCATTCAGGCCCTCACCCTGTACGACCCGGCCCGCGACGCCGCCAAATCCGGCAACAGCGTCCACGCCGCCTCCAGCCAGCCTGCCAAATCCGGCCCCGTCCAGGGCGTCTTCCTCGCGGTTAATGACGCTCACGGCCGCCTGCGCGCGCGCTTCGTTCCCGTCGCCACCGGCATCACCGGAACCACCAATATTGAGGTTCTCTCCGGTCTCAGCCCCGGACAGGAAGTCGTCACCGGCCCCTACAATATCCTGCGCAATCTCAAGGACGGCTCCCTGCTCAAACGCGATACCGAAAAAACCGTAACCATCACCAGCGGCAATTGACAGCCCCCGGCGTCCGGACGACGCCCACCGAGGAGACCATGGCGCAAAACGGCATCGGCGTCGAAGAGTTACCGGCCAAGACCGTCGTTGACGCGAGCAACGTCATCCTGGTCGAAGACCTGTGGCGCACCTACGACATGGGCTCCGAACAGCAGGTCCATGCCCTGCGCGGCGTCTCCCTCAAAATCCGCCATAACGAGTACGTCGCCATCATGGGCCCATCCGGCTCCGGCAAGTCCACCCTCATGAACCTCATCGGCTGCCTCGATACCCCTTCCAAAGGCAGCTACTGGCTGAACGGGCAGCTCGTCAGCGATCTCGACGACGACCAGTTGGCCCGCATTCGCAACAAGGAAATCGGTTTCGTCTTCCAGACCTTCAACCTCCTCGCCCGCGCCAGCGCCCTCCATAACGTCGAGCTGCCGCTCATCTACAACGGCACCCCCGCCGCCGAGCGCCTCGACCGCGCCCGCAAGGCCCTCGCCGACGTCGGCCTCGAATCCCGCATGCTGCACAAGCCCAGTGAGCTCTCCGGCGGCCAGCGGCAGCGCGTCGCCGTCGCCCGCGCCCTCATCAACAATCCCTCCATCATCCTCGCCGACGAGCCCACAGGAAACCTCGACTCCAAAACCGGCCAGGAGATCATGGCCCTCTTCGACCACCTCCACGCGAGCGGAAACACCATCGTCCTCGTCACCCACGAGCCCGATATCGCCGAGTTCGCCCATCGCGTCGTCCATATCCGCGACGGCCAGATCTTCTCCGACGAGCCATCCGCCCGCCGCCGCTGAGCGCGCCCCGCCGCGTCCCATTCAGAGCCCTGTTCAACCGCTCCTCCCGCCGCCGCGCAATCCAGGCTCAACCCTGCCGGCGGCGGTAAAACCTTTTCTCCGCCGGCCCCATCCTATCCGGTTGACAGGGAAAAGAATTCAGTGCAAGATTTCCACAGAACACGCGCCATGGAACGCAGGCGGCGAAACGGGCCGCTTAGCGTAGTTAATTTCATTCCGCCCTACCTGCTTTTCCCTGCATCTGTACGTGATCGAGCGCTTGCTTCTGTTCGCGTTTCGTTTTCACCTCCATCCTGCTTGCCTTGGAGAAGTACCCTCCTCTCTCGGCAGGTGGCAGGCGTTCCTGGATGCGCCTGCCGTTCTCCGGTTTCGAGGGCTGATCGACCTCAACAGCTCTGCCGCATGTGCGCCGGTTGACTCTTCGGGATTTCGCCTCGTCCAACACCCAGGCAGCACGTCTGCCGCTGGCGGTAATCCTCGACGAGCATCTGATCGAATGGAGGAAGCCTATGGTTGTCACATCTCAATGCCGCGGTCGCCGCGTAACCGGAATCCTCATCGGGGAGAGCAACGCGCAGCAATACTTTCCCCGCCATCTTACTGAGATTGAGCTGCAGCTCGATCATCTGCGCATCGAGTGCGGCCTCGAACCCCGCTTCTGGGACGATAAACCCGTCCTCACCGATCCTCGCCTCTGCCTCTGGCTCGAATCCAAGGTCCGCAATCAGGAAGGATGCCGCACCCCCTTCGCCCTCGCCCTCATACCCACCGGAGCCGGCTCGTTTCTCGTTGGACCGGCCTGCCTCGAACAGACGCTCCAGAGCGCGCATTAGGAAAGGAGCCGCTGATGAAAACCGATCGCACTGCCAACGCGCTTGAACTTCGCGCCGCACAAGCCATCACATCTCTCCTCGGGCAGGTCTCCGGCGTTAAGCTCAGGACCATCCAGCGCGAGCCCTCGGCCGGCGGCCGCGGCGCTGAAATCCTGGTCCAGCTCGATGTCCTCGGCCGTGGCCACACCCTCGCCTGCGAGGTCAGCCGCGACCCCCGTCCCTGCCGCGTGCGCGCCTGCCTCAAAAAACTTCAGCACCTCGCCGAGCAGCGTGAAGGCATCATCACCCCCGTCCTCATCGCTCCTCATCTCTCGCCCCGGGCCCAGGCCATCTGCAAGCAGAATCATGCCGGATTCCTCGACCTCGACGGCAATGCCCGCCTCACTCTCGGCGAGGTCTTCATCGGCAAGCGCTCTCTCCATCAGCAATCCGCCGCCTGAGATCCAGCCCTCCGGCGTGCATCCCTCGCCCGGCGCCAGCGCCAGGGATGCGCGCCGCGAGCGCAATTCCCGCCTCGCCGTAGCAGCAAGCCCAGCGCTCCAGCCGACGCAACCCATCTCATACCGGAATTAACCACCTGGCCCTGCCGGAGCGCCCCGCGCCGAACATCAGCCGCCGCCCCACCCCATCGCGCCCGGCTCCTCAGAAATATCTCCGGAACTTTGCCGATCATTTCCCCCGTCCGGCGCACAATAAGACCAGTCAGCAGCCAACCCGGCCTCCGGGCCACGGCGCGCAAACCACGGCCAGAGCCCGCGGGAGGAGCGTCCGCAGCCCATAACTCCTTTGCGGTCTAGATTCTGGCCGCAAACC
>JAKCDN010000372.1 GCA_021841795.1 Acidobacteriota bacterium
CAGGCAAGGGAGTTCTTCCGTGACTTTGACCTCAGGCTCATCCACACCTCCCACCATCGGCGTCTTCGATTCCGGATTCGGCGGTCTGACCGTGCTGCGTGCGCTCATCGATCGCCTCCCGCACGCTCGCTTCGTCTTTCTCGGCGACACCGCGCGCCTGCCCTACGGTTCCAAGTCGCGGCGCACCATCGCGCGCTACGCGGCTGAAAGTGCGCAGTTCCTCGTCCATAAGCAGGGTGCGGAGTTCCTTGTTATCGCCTGCAACACCGCCAGCGCGCTGGCTCTTGATGCCATCCAGGAGGCGGTGCCCGTCCCTGTGCTGGGAGTCATCGAGCCCGGGGCCATCGCCGCTCGACAGGCCTCCGTTACTGGCGACGTGCTGGTCATCGCCACTGAAGCCACCGTGCAAAGCCATGCCTATGCCGCCGCCTGCCATGCGCGCGGCCTGCGCGCGCTCGAGAAGGCATGCCCGCTGCTTGTGCCGCTGGTCGAGGAGGGATGGACCGACCATCCCGTCACCGCCGAGGTCATTGAAATCTACTTGAATGAGCTTCGCGCCGAAGCCGCGGCCCAGGGGATGAATCAGGATGCCCTGGTTCTCGGCTGCACCCACTATCCACTGCTGCGGCCTCTGATCGAGCGCGCGGTCCGGCCCGGCGTAAAAGTGATCGATTCCGCCGAAGCCACGGCGCTGGCCGCGGTGGAGCAATTCAATGGACGATTGGAGCTTTCCGCCCCATCGCAATCGACCGCGGAGGCAGGCTGCCGCACCCCAGCCGCGGCGCCTGCTGCGCAGACTGAAATCCACTGCTTTGCCACCGACTCCGTGGAGAAGTTCGAGCGGCTCGGATCCCGGTTTCTCGGCCGGCCCGTAGGACACGTGACCTTGATCGATCTTGGCGGCTGAGAATCTCCGTGGATTGGCAGCCGCACCCCGCGGCCAGACCCCAGGAAGACCCGTGGCCGGCTAATTTCGCTCTGGTATTCTGAAGACTGGCGGCGCACGGCTGCGCCGCTTTCTTTTTGGTTTAGACTCTCGGAGGAACTCTCACAGCATGATCAATCTTGCGGGCAAAACAGCCGTGGTCTTCGGGCTGGCCAACAAGCGCTCCATCGCCTGGGGCATCGCTCAAAAGCTGCACGACGCCGGCGCCACTCTGGCCATCTGCTACCAGAACGAGCGCATGAAAGCTGAAGCCGAGGATCTCATCCATGAGCTCGGCAATGCCAGCGGTTTCCAGTGCGACGTGTCAAACGACCAGGAAATCACAAGCCTCTTCGCGGCGATCAAAGAGAAATACTCGAAGATCGACATCCTCGTGCATGCCATTGCCTATGCGCCCGCCGAAGACCTGAAGGGCGAGTTCATCAATACCAGCCGCGAGGGCTTCCGCATCGCGCACGAGGTCAGCGTCTACTCGCTCGTCGCCGTCAGTCGCGGCGCACTGCCGCTCATGAACGAAGGCGGCAGCATCATTACCCTGAGCTACTATGCCGCTGAAAAAGTCGTGCCGCACTACAATGTGATGGCGCTGGCCAAGGCGGCTCTCGAATCTGCGGTGCGCTATCTCGCCTTCGAGCTCGGGCCTAAAAACATCCGCGTCAACGCCATCTCCGCCGGCCCCATTAAAACGCTTGCCGCGCGCGGCGTAGGCGCGCTCGGCGACATGCTCAAGTCTCATGCCGAGCGGGCTCCACTGCACCGCAATGTCGACCAGAGCGAAGTCGGCGGTACGGCCCTGTATCTGGCCAGCGACCTGGCCAGCGCGGTTACCGGAGAAACCATCTACGTCGACTGCGGCTACAACATCATGGGATTCTGACCGGCGGCTGCCCTACATCGCCACGATCTCGGCCCACACCTGCGGCTCAACCGGCAGCCCAAGCCGCAGGTTCTCTTCGCGGATGCGCAGTGTATTTTCTCCTGGGTACCGCACCCTGCGATTCGCATCCGCAGGCCTGCAGTGATGCAGCGATGCCACCACTCCGTCGGCAATCCTCTCCACCTCTGAGGCGGGACCAAATGCCGCCGGATTCAGCGCCATAAACATCTGGCACACTCCGGCTTCATGCAGCGGATCGGGCGCGATCTCGTGCGTTGCACGGCCCATACCCATAATGGCAGCCACCATATCGAGCATTGCCGACAGCCCCGATCCCTTCCAATAGCCAATTGGCAACGGCCGCCACGACTTCTCGATCGCCCCAGGGTCGCGCGTCAGATTGCCGTCGCTGTCGAAACCGCCATCGACCGGCAGCATCTGGCCACGCTTCCTGTAGCTCTCCAGCGCCCCGTACGAATACTGCGACATCGCCATATCCAGAACCACCGGCCCGCCCGCGCGCGGCACTGCGATGACCAGCGGATTATTGCCTAATACCGGATCGACACCGCCCCACGGGGGCAGGTTGGGCATAGTGTTGGTAAAACAGATGCCGATCATTCCAGCATCCGCAGCCTGCCAGCCATATGTCCCGGCGCGCATCCAGTGATTGGTGTTGCCTACAGCGACGCAGCCGATCCCGTGCTCACGGCCCAACTCAATGGCCCGTCCCATGGCCGCCAGAGCATTCAGATTGCCTGGGCCCTTGCAGCCATCCCAGCGCTCCAACCCGCCCAGCCGCGCCGTGGCCACGGCCACGCCGGCCGGATCGACACAACCGTTGTGAATGGTGCCTACAAAACGCGGAAAGCGGTTGATGCCGTGCGTATAAACCCCGTCTGCCGTGGTCTCGCA
>JAKCDN010000373.1 GCA_021841795.1 Acidobacteriota bacterium
CCCGGCGATGACGTAGTTGGTGTTTGAGTACTGCCACTGGGTTCCGGGCGGAAAGTCGAGCGGCTTCTTTGCCCAGCGGTCCAGGATGGCCTGCGCCGTGGTCGGCTGCTCCATCGGGGTCATCAGGTAGTCCTCGGGCCAGTAGTCCTGATAGCCGGAGGTATGGCTGAGGATTTCGCGGATGGTGACCTGGTCGCCGTCGGTGAGGCCGGGCACGTACTTGCCGACGGGGTCATCGAGCCGGAGCTTGCCCTGCTGCTGAAGGATGAGGATGGCTGCGGCGGTGAACTGTTTTGAGATTGAGCCAATGGAGTAGCGCATCGCCAGCGTGGCGGGGAGCGCTGGATCAATGTGCGCCAGACCGTAAGCATGGGTATAGGCGAGCTTGCCGTCTTTGACCACGGCGATGGAGACGGACGGGAAACCGCGCTCGGCCATGACGGCGCGAGCAACGCCGTCGATGCGCGTGGTGATGGCGGGCGGCAGCGTATCTACGGCCATGGATTGAGCCGATGCGCCGGGCACGGTGACGACGAGTAAAAGCAGCGCAGCGAGCAGGGAGAGTTTGTGCCATGGAAGAGTTTTTTCAGGGTTCAGCGACAGGTGCATCTTCATTCTCAGCATCCTCAGTCAGGACAGAGTATCAATCGAAGCCGCAGTCACGCGATACCGGAAGCTTGCGAGCATCCTTCAGGCAATCGCTCTGGTTGCCGCCGCTCCACGCTTGCGATAGATTCCAATCCCGATCAGGTTGAACACGAGCGCCGCGCCGCCAACCTTGGCGGCGAAGAGCCAGGAGTTGTTGACATCGATGATGGGCGCCAGCGCGAGCACCGTGGCGACGAGAGTGATGGTCAGGCCGCAAAACGCGCAGAGGCGAATCCAGAGGCTGGCGCGGGGCAGTCCGCGCGCCGGACCACTCACCAGCGGCACGGCAAACATGGCGCAGTAGTAAACGCCGAAGAGCAACTGGCCAGAGGAGATGAGCACCTGAAATGCTTCTTCATGGCCGGAGGTGAGCGTGGCGGCCAGGGCGGCCACCATCGCCACGGCGACGATGACCCACAAGCTGCGAACGGGGGTTCCAAAGCGCGGACTGAGGCGCGTGAACCACTCCGGCAGCAGTCGATCCCAGCCGGCAACCATGGGCAGGCGACTGGTTTCCGCCGTAATCGTGGTGAATGAGCAGAAGGTGAAGGTGGCCAGCGCAAGAATCATGACGCGGCCCACACCTGCGCCAGTTCCCTGCCCGAAGGCTGCGGCGAGCGCCTGAGGAATGGAGCCGGCGAGGTCGATCTGTGATGCGGGAACGTAGGTGAGCATGGAACTGGTCATGAGGAAATAAATTGCCGCAATGGCCGGAGCCGCAACCCAGGCCGAGATCACAATGGCGCGACCGGCGTTGCGGGTCTCCCCGGCAAAGACGGCGATCTGCTCCATGCCGCTGTAGGCGTTGAAAGCGACGCGGGTGTAGAGATTCAGCGTCAGCAGGCTCCAGACCGGCCAGCCCAGTGCAAAGGGCGCCTGCGGGCTGTGATGCGGATGAGCAGGCGTGGCCGCCGGATGCCAGAAGAGCAGCACGACAAAGGTGAGCGTGAGCAGCACCATCATCAGCGTGCCGAAGTGGCCAACCCATTTTCCGTAGTGAAAGCCGACCGCGTTGATGGCCAGCACGGCTCCCAGCAGCAGCAGATCGAGCGCAATGGTCCAGGCTCGGCTGCCAGCCAGCCAGGCCGCGCGCGGACCAAGGGCGTAGCTCAGGCTGGTGATGGTCTGGATGCCAAGCTGCGAGACGGTAAAGATGGCATAGAGCGCATAATTCCACGCACTCAGGAAGCCAGCAAGCGGTCCGATGGCGGCGCGCGTCCACTGGTAGACGCCGCCCTCCAGCGGCCAGACACGCGCGCACCAGGTGACCACCCAGACCTGCGGCAGGAAAAAGAGAAGGATCCCAAAGATCCAGATGAGTGGATGCGTCGAGCCTTCGCGCGCAGCAATGGCCGACCAGTTGACGCCGACGACGAGCACAATCTGCATGGGAACCAGATCGCGCAGGCGAAGCTCACGGCGAAGGCCGTGCGTGCCTGCGGGCGCGTTCTGCGTCGGAGCCGCATCCATTTTCTCGCGCTCCTCTGGTTTCACGCGCTCCTCTGGGTGCTGGCGACAGGCGTCCGAGAGCAAGGGTCGAGCATGGTTTTCACTCTATCGCAGGATCGAGCGATGCAGCCAGAAGGCCGAGCGGATAAGCCGCTTTTTGAATGCGCTTGCCTTTTCCTGAACTGCAAAGCATGAATCTGCGATAGCCTGATGGGTCAAGGTGTGCGCCCATGCGCCATCCGCGATAGTCAAGCGAGGCGATATGAAGCGGCTGATCGAAGGACACAGGCATTTTCGAGAGGACATCTTTCCCAATCGCAAGGACCAATTTCACCTGTTGGCGGAGTCGCAGTCGCCGCGCTGGCTCTTTATCACCTGTTCGGATTCGCGCATTGTGCCGGACCTGATCCTCCAGACCGGTCCAGGCGACCTGTTCATCACGCGCAACGCGGGCAACATCATTCCGCTGGCGACGGTGGATGATGGCGCGACGGCGACGATCGAGTATGCGGTGGAGGTGCTGCATGTGCGCCACGCGATTGTCTGCGGCCACTCCGATTGCGGCGCGCTGAAGGCGGCTCTGAACCGCCCCGATCCCGCACGGATGCCACTG
>JAKCDN010000030.1 GCA_021841795.1 Acidobacteriota bacterium
TGCGTCTTTATGGGTTGTCTGGGGTTCATCGCTGCGACAGCTGACTGCCATCGCGGGGCGCCAGGCGTGTGATAAGCGGTCGGAACACAGGCGCAACTTACCCGCGCTGCCCCACGGCAGTCTCGCGGGATCAAGCAAAAGCTATTGGCACCTAAGCCGCGTTGTGAGCAGCATCCCGTAGACGAACCACGGCGTCCGCCTGGGGGCCTTTCTGCCCTTCGACAATGTCGAACTCAACCTCATCGCCTTCTTTGAGCGTTTTGTACCCGTCCAGCTGGATTGCGGAGTAGTGAACGAATACATCTGGCCCGTCTTCACGTCCGATGAATCCGTAGCCCTTGGCGTTGTTAAACCACTTGACCTTTCCCTTGTACTGAGCCACAGGTTCCTGCCTTCCTTTTGTGCTTCCAGGGCAACAGTGATAGTTATGGGGGGAACACCGTACCCTATTGGCTAGGACGCGGTGTATTGTCGAAAGGTTGGCTCGGATTTTTTCGTCCCGCCAAACCCCGCCGGGCCTGTTTCAGCCTCGTCCCGCGGCCCCTGCTGCGCACTCTTCAGGATTGAATGCCTGCGGCTATCTTCCCCGGCGGCTCTGCATCCGTGCGTACAGCAGAACGCTGGTCATGGTTTTCCCGTCCAGAATCGCGCCTTTATCGATCATCTTTAACAGTTCCGATAATTTAACCAGCCGTAATTCAATCTCTTCGTCCTCTTCCGGACGGGCTTCGCCGGGCTCAAGACCCTCCGCCAGAAACACCTTCATCGACTCGCCAAGAAACCCCGGGCTGGCGTAATACTCCACCAGGGGACGCCATCTCTTCGCCCTGTAGCCCGTCTCTTCCGCCAGCTCCCGCTGCGCGCCCTCCACCGGCGTCTCGCCCGCGTCCAGCTTGCCCGCCGGCAACTCCCACAGATACTGGTTCGCCGCGTGCCGATACTGCCGCTCCATCACGATCCACGGATCGCGCTTGCTCTTCGAGCTGTCGATCGCCAGAATCACCACGCTGCCGTTGTGGCGAATCACCTCGCGCTCATTCTCCCGGCCGCCCGGCTCGATCAGCCGGTCGTGGTTCACCCGGAACAGCGGACACTCGAAGACCACCTGCGAGCTCAGGATCGTCGCCTGCTCCGCCTTGGCGCGCTTCTGCGTCCTCTTCGTCCCGGCGGCTCTGCTCCCGGCTGCGCTGCCCTTCGTCTTCGTCCTGGTTCCGGCTTTCGTCTTCGTCGGCATGGCGGATTCTTCTCCCTCGTGCGCAATCTACGACGAGTATACCCATTGCGCTTCACTCTCCCGCCGGTTCTGCATCGAACCGCGCTGCCGTGGCATCCTTAATGGAGCGACAGGCAAGTACCCTTCACGCCCATGCGGCCGCATTCCGGCTCCATGGGCCGCGGGCAATCGTCCCTGCCCGCTCCGCTCCGCCGCCTGCAGTCTGTGCGGCCTGCGTTGCGCGTCACGGCCGGTTGCGCATGCCGCAATCCAGTGCCCGCCTGTGCGCCATTGCAATCCTGAACCCTGGCAGCAGCGAGAATGAGCCGCAAGTGAACGAGACCGCAACCGCAGAGTGTATTCCCGTGTCCGCCATGCCGGCGCAAACCCGGCTCTACGTGGATTTTTGCGCCCGCGCGCTGGGCGCATGGCTGCCCGCCGACGATTGCAACCGCGCCCGCCCTCCGCTGCCCGCGCACTGGACCCCGCTGGTGCAGCTTCTCGCCGCCCAGAATCCCCACTGCCCCGCGTCCATCGACGCGCTCCGGCAGGGCGCCGGCGTCGTCGTCACCGGCCAGCAGGTCGGGCTCTTCGGCGGACCGCTCTACACCCCGCTCAAGGCTGCCACCGCCATTGCTCGCGCCCGGCAGTCCTCCGCCGCCGGCCATCCGCACGTGCCCGTCTTCTGGCTCGCCAGTGAAGATCATGACTTCGCCGAGATCAACCACGTCGCCTGGCCCGGCCATCGCGAGCTGGCCGAGCTCGCCTACGATGCCGCGCCGCCTCTGCCCATCCCCGCCGGGCGCGTCCTGCTCGACGATTCCATTACCGCCCTCGCCCAGCGCGCGGCAGAGATCCTCGGTCCCTCCGATGCCACCGATGCCCTGCTCGCGGCCTATACTCCGGGCCGCAGCTTTGCCCAGGCATTCGCCCACTTCTATGCCCGCCTCTTTGCCGGCCAGGGGCTCCTCGTCATCGACGCCGCCGACCGCCAGTTCCATCGCCTCGGCGCCCCCGTGCTCCGCGCCGCCATCGAGCGCGCCGACGAGTTTCACAACGCCTTGATCGAGCGCGGCCAGGCCCTGCTCGCCGCCGGCTATCACCAGCAGGTCGCCGTCGCTCCCCAGTCCAGCCTCCTGTTCCTCATTGACCCAGCCTCCGGCGCGCGCATCGCCCTCAAGCGCATCGCACCCTCCGCCGCTGAGCCCGCCGGGCTCTGGCAGGCTGCCGCGCCCGCGGGCCTCTTGCGCCTCTCCACTCCCGATCTCCTGGGCGTGCTCGACAGCGAGCCCGAGCGCATCTCCCCCGCCGCGCTCCTCCGGCCCGTCTTTCAGGATTTTCTCTTTGCCACCTCCGCCCAGGTCGGCGGGCCCGCTGAAATCGCCTACCTCGCCCAGTCCTCCGTGCTCTTCGAGCGCATTCTCGGCTGCCAGACGCCCCCCATTGCCCGTTTCTCCGCCACCCTCGTCGAGCCTCAGACCGCCGACCTTCTCCGCCGCCACGAGCTCGCCATCGAGTCGCTCTTCGCCGAGGAGAACCCCGGCGCCCTCGCGCTCCGCCTCGCCGCCCGCTCCATGCCGCCCGAGACCAAAAGAAAACTCGCCGCCGCCGGCAACGCCATGGATGCCGAGCTCACCTCCCTCGTCGAGTGGCTGCAATCCCAGGACAAGGGGCTCGGCCAGTCCGCCGAAACGGCCGCCGGCAAGATCCGCTACCAGATGGGCCGCCTGCGCACCCTGGCCGCCAACTTCCAGTTGCAGCGCGAGGCCACCCTCGCCCGGCATGCCAACGCCATCTTCCATGCCCTCTATCCCGGCGGCGTCTTGCAGGAGCGCGTCCACGGCGCGGCCTACTACTTTGCCCGCTACGGCCTCGATCTCGCCGAGCTGCTCTGCCGCCGCGCTGCCGATGGCTGCTCCGGCCACAGCGCCATCTGGCTCTGAGGCCCTGCCGTCCCCGCCGCGCCAATTTTCCTGCTCCGCTTTGCCGACTATTTCCCCCGTTGCGCGCATACTGGTTCCAGAAGCTTCACCCAGGTCCATCGCGGCCGGCTTGCAAAACCCGGTTCGCGGCTGTTAACTCCTTTCATGTCTAGATTCTGGCCGCAACCTATTGAAAGTAGGAATTTTAGTCGATTTTCCGTTCCGTAAACTATTGAAACTAAATACTTTATTTGCAGGATATATCCAGATATATTTTTCCCCGCGCTCACCCCGCCCCCCGTCCCGCAAACCCCGTAAAAACCCCTCCCCGCACGCTGTTTGCATCGGAATCAGTGCAAAAAACGCCCCGGTCCATCCCTCGCCCCGCGCACATGCTCCCGCGGCCGCTCATTCCTCAGCCCTCTTCCTCCACCCCTGCCGTTATAATCCTCGCGAAGTCCATTGAGGTTTCCATGCACCGCATTTTCGCCACTCTCTTCCTCGCATCGCTTGCCTTTCCCGCCGCCGCCCAGACCGTCTCCTGCGCCACTCCCGGAACCGACAATGCCTTCCTCGGTGTCCAGACCATCCGCCTCTGGCCGGGGCCCGCGCCCGAAGCCACCGGCGACACCTGCTTCGACATCCCCGCCCTCACCCTGCTCGAACCCCGAAAAGGCTCCGCCAACGGCTCCGCCGTTCTCATCTTCCCCGGCGGCGGTTACGCTGCCCTGGCCGGCGATCTTGAGGGTGGGCAGGTGGCGGACTGGTTTACCGCCCGCGGCTTCCGCGCCTTCATCCTCAGCTACCGCCTCACCTCGCACGGCTACGTGCTCCCGGTGCCGCTGCTCGACGCCCGCCGCGCCATCCAGACCGTGCGCGCCCGCGCGGCCGACTATCACATCGATCCCAACCGCATTGTCGTCATCGGCTTCTCCGCCGGCGGACATCTGGCCGCTCTCGCCGGCACCCAGTTCCTCCCCGGCGATCCCGGCTCCGACGACCCCATCGCCCGCGTCTCCAGCCGGCCTGACTTCCTCGTCCTCGGCTATCCCTGGCTCGGCGCCATCACCACCGACACCTCCCACCTCAGCTACTGCAAGAGCTTCAAGCTCATGGACCAGTGCGACGCCCTGCGCGCCAAATACGATCCCGATCTCTTCGTCACCAAAGACACGCCGCCCGCCTTCATCTACCACACCTTCAACGACCGCACCGTCCCCATCGAGCAGACCCTGCGCTTTTATGAGGCCCTGGTCAAGGCTGGCGTCCCCTCCGAGTACCACGTCTTCGCCAACGGCGCTCACGGCAGCGGCCTCGGCAAAGGCGATCCCTCGCTCGACATGTGGCCCGCTCTGCTCGAAAACTGGCTGCGCGCTCAGGGCCTCATGACTGCCCAGAAACCGGCTCAGCCGTGATTCACTCCGCCGCAATCTCTCCGTGGCAAAATATGCTGGAAATTAAGAAGCGGGCCGCCGGTATGGGGAGTGGAAGGATATCCCGCAACCGGCTGCCCGCTGGACCCTGGACCGGGTCTAGGTGGTACCTTTAAGTGTAGGACGGTTTCAGACAAAATCAAGCCCTTTTTTGCACGAAGTTTCCCCCTTCGTGACCAGGGTCACAGCCATCTGTGCTGGAGCCCCTGCGCACGTTGACTTGAGGGTTTTCCCTTGGTACAAAAGAGGGTTCCACCAATACAACCTTCTCCTGGAAATCTGCACTAGCCTATTACAGCCATGCAAGACATCGTTCGACAACTCGGAGAGCTTCTCGTCAGCGCGATCCCGACTGCGCTCCTCTTTCTGGTGCTCGTCGCCGCATATCAGATTCTGGTGCAGGGGCCGCTGTCCGCCGTCCTCGCCAGACGCCGCGCGTTGACTGAAGGCGCCATGGAGGACGCGCGCAAGGCCGTCGCTGCCGCCGAGGCCAAAGCCCAGGAATATGCCGAGCGTCTGCGGCAGGCACGGGGCGAGGCCTTTAAACTGCGCGAGCTGCGCGCACAAAAATGGAATGCGGAGCGTGACTCCGCGCTCGATGCCGCGCGCCAGGCCGCCGGGCTGAAAGTGCGCCAGGCCAAGGCGGAGATCGAAGCTGAGGCCGTGGCGGCCAGGGCCGCGCTCCAGGCTGCGGCATCCGATCTTGCCGGCCAGGCCCTTCGCGCCATTCTTCCAGCCGCCGGGGGGGCCCGTTGAGCACTTCTCTCAGATTGTTCCGTTCCGGTTTACACACCTTCGGATTGGCGGCGCTCCTGGCGCTGGCCCTGGCGCTCTCTGCGCCTGGCCGCGCGCTGGCTCAGGCCGATCAACCCGCCGCTCCGCCCGCCGCGGCGCAGACTGCCCCGCCCGCGCAGGCTGCGGACCAGGGTGATGATGCCTTCCTGCACTCCCCGGTGGTCAGGTCCGTGGCCCGCGCGATGCACCTTCCGCTCGACGCCGCCGTGACCCTGCTGCTCGGGCTGAACTTCGCCATCATCTTCTTCGCCATCGCGGTTCCCCTCACGCGCACCATGCCCAGGGTCATTCGCAAGCGCTCGCAGACCCTGAGCCACGAGCTCGACCTGGCGCGCAAGGCCACGGCCGACGCGCAGGCGCGCCTCAAGGCGGTCGAGGCCCAGCTTGCCGGGCTGGGCGAGGAGATTCGCAGGCTCACCGCGCAGGTCGAGCACGACGGCCTCGAAGAGGAAAAACGCATCAAGGCCGCTATGACCGAAGAAAGCGCCCGCATCTTAAGCGCGGCTGAGCAGGAGATCGGCTCGGCGGTCACCCAGGCCAAGCGCGGCCTGCGCACCTTTGCCGCCGATCTCGCCATCGGCCACGCGGAAAAACAGATTGCGCTCACCCCCGAGACCGATCGCGCGCTGATCGCCGAGTTTGTAGCCGGTGTGGCCGGTGACGGACCAGCCCAGGGAGGCAGAAACTAGATGCCCGCTTTTGTTGGCCGCTACGCCCAGGCCTTTGCCGATGTCGTCAGGGATTTAAAGCTTGATTCGGCTGCCGTGGACAGTCAGTTCGACGATTTTCTCGCCACCTGGCAGGGGAGCGCGGAACTCCGCTCCCTCTTTGTGAACCCGGCCATTCCTGCCCTGCAGAAGGTCGCGATTCTCGACAAAATGAATGCGAGGCTCGGGTTGCAAAAGGAGCTCCGCAACCTGATCGCCGTGCTCATCAACAACAATCGCATCGCACACGTCGCCGACGTGGCCGCGGAATGGCGCAGGATCGAGCAGGCCGCCCAGGGCATCCGGCCCGCCGAGATCGTGACCGCCCGCGCGCTGGACCAGGCCGAGCGCGATGCTCTGGTGCGCGATGTGGCCAGGCTGGCCGGAGCAAAAATCGACGCCAGCTTCAAACTCGACAAATCGATCCTCGGCGGCGCCGTGGTGCGTATCGGATCGACGGTTTATGACGGAAGCGTGAAGGGCAGGCTGGATCGCTTGAGAGAGCAGTTGGCAACTGGACAGTGATGTCGGGCAGGGTTCGCCCGGCCTGAACCGGTAGTTACAACCGCAGGGGTAATTGCCGCAAAAGTTTTGCGAATTTCGAGATTTGAATGAGGAGGCAGGAGTTCGGTGGTCTTGGATCCGTAGCCCGCGCACTTAGGCGGTAGACCCGATCCCTGGCCCCTGATCCCTCAAGGAACGCAAATGGCTCAGATCAAAGCAGACGAGATTACACAGCTTCTTCGCGAGCAGATCGCGAACTACGATGCGAAGGTTCAGGTTGACGAGGTGGGAACGATTACCTCGCTGGGCGACGGCATTGCGCGCCTCCACGGCCTGGACAAGGTGATGGCCGGCGAACTGCTCAGCTTCCCGCACGGAGTGGCCGGTCTGGCGCTCTCCCTCGAAGAGGACCAGGTGGGCTGCGTGGTGCTCGGCGACTTCACCGAGCTCAAAGAGGGCATGGAGGTCAAGCGCACCGGCAGGATTCTCTCCGTCCCCGTGGGCGAGGCGATGATCGGCCGTGTCGTCAACTCCCTCGGCATGCCGATCGATGACAAGGGGCCGATCGCCACCACCGCGACCCTGCCCGTCGAGCGCCTGGCGCCCGGCATCATTGACCGGCAGCCCGTGCGCGAGCCCATGGCGACCGGCCTCAAGGCCATCGACGCCATGATTCCCATCGGCCGCGGCCAGCGCGAGCTCGTCATCGGCGATCGCCAGACCGGTAAAACCGCCGTTCTGCTCGATACCATCATCAACAACGCAAAAAACGATCTGATCTGCATCTATTGCGCTATCGGGCAGAAACGCTCCTCGATTGCCCAGGTGGTGCAGACGCTCACCGACGCCGGCGCCATGGGGCACACCATCGTTGTGGCCGCATCGGCCTCCGAGCCCGCGCCGATGCTCTATCTCGCCCCTTATGCCGCCACCGCGATGGGCGAGTACTTCCGTGACAACGGCAGGCACGCGCTGGTGATGTACGACGATCTCTCCAAGCACGCCATGGCCTACCGCGAGATTTCGCTCCTCCTGCGCCGTCCGCCCGGCCGCGAGGCGTACCCCGGAGACGTCTTCTATCTCCACTCCCGCCTGCTCGAGCGCTCGTCCAAGATGAGCAAGGAGCGGGGCGGCGGCTCGCTTACCGCGCTGCCGGTCATCGAAACCCAGGCCGGCGACGTTTCGGCCTACATCCCCACCAACGTCATCTCGATTACCGACGGGCAGATCTTCCTTGAAACCGACCTGTTCAACTCCGGCGTGCGTCCGGCCGTCAACGTGGGCCTTTCGGTCTCCCGCGTCGGCTTTTCGGCCGCGATTAAAGCCGTCAAGCAGGTGGGCTCCACGCTCAAGCTGGATCTGGCCCAGTACCGCGAGCTGGCGGCCTTCGCGCAGTTCGGCTCCGACCTCGATCCTCTGACCCAGAAACAGCTTGCCCGCGGCCAGCGCCTCACTGAGCTGCTCAAGCAGCCCCAGTTCCAGCCCCTCGCCTGGCAGCAGCAGGTGGTGGTGCTGTTTGCCGGCACCCAGGGCTATCTCGACGATCTGCGCATCGCCGATATCCGCGCCTTCGAGGACGGGCTGCACAAGTACTTCGCCAACTCCCAGCAGGCGCTGTTCGCCGATATGTCCGCCAAAAAACAGTTGGATGACGATATTCGCAGCCGGCTGCATGCGGCGATGAAGGAGTATGTGGCAAACTTCAAGGCCGAGCTGGCTGCGGCAAAGGCATAAAGCCGGTTGTCCGCGATCGGTGGTCGGCCGGGTTTCCCGGCGCAACGGCCACCGGCGGCTGAGCGGCGACTGATAACAGACAACTGAGAACGGAACCATGGCAAACGTACTCGACTTAAGGCGCCGCATCCGCAGCGTCAAAAACACGCGGCAGATCACCAAGGCCATGAAGATGGTCTCGGCGGCCAAGCTGCGCCGCGCCCAGGAGCGCGCGCTGGCGGCCCGTCCGTATGAGCGCATGATCGTGAGCGTGCTGGAGTCGCTCCGGCGCCGCGTCGATCTCTACGATGAGAAAACCGGCAACCTCAGCCATCCCCTCTTCCTGACGCGCCCGGAGAAACGTGTGCTGCTGGTTGTCATCTCCGGCGACAAAGGCTTTGCCGGCGCCTTCAACGCCAACATCCTCAAGGTGACCTACCAGTTCATCCAGGGCAATCCCGGCAAAGAGATCGATATCGAAGCCGTAGGCCGCAAGGGCCGCGACCAGTTGCGCCGCCGCTTTCCCGTGGCCGCATATACCGAGCAGACTGACGAGCAGGGGCTCAAGCGCGCGCAGCGCGCCGCGCGGCAGGGCAACGTGGAGCTTACCGGCGATCATCCCGGCCTGCTGCTGCATCTCGATCCCCGCCGCGTCCAGGATCTTGCCCACAGCATGATCTCTCGCTACGTTCACGAGGAGATTGACGCCGCCTACGTCGTTTACAACGAGTTCAAATCGGTGATCTCGCAGCGTCTCGTGGTGGAAAAGGTGCTGCCGTTGATCCAGGTGGGCCAGCAGCAGGTTGCCGGCGCGGTCGAGCCGTCGGCTGAAGAAAAGGAGCGCGTGGCGGAAGCTGCGCTTTCGGCCGGCATCGAGCTTGAGCCCGCCGACACCACCGAAGGTGAAGAGGAAGCCAAAAAGTTCGGCACCGCAAGCGTGGACTATATTTACGAGCAGCCGCCCAGCGAGCTTTTTGCCGGCCTGCTGCCCCAGTACGTGTTTTCCGTGCTCTTCCACGCCATGACCGAGTCGGTGGCCGCTGAGCACGCGGCCCGCATGACGGCCATGGATTCGGCGACCAACAACGCCTCCGAGATGATCGACAACCTGACGCTGCACATGAACCGCGTCCGCCAGGCTGCCATCACCAAGGAGATTATCGAGATTGTGAGCGGTGCCGCGGCGCTGTGAAAACAGTGATCGGGGGCCGCGGTCGGGGATCGGTTTTCGCGCCGCCTGACGCGGTTCGGGCTTTGCAAGGGTACGGCTTGAGTCGTGCCGAAAAAAGGCAATCAAGGATTTCGGGGCTTTAGCCCCTGAGGGATAATTCCCTCGCAAGTTTGGTGGAAGAAGGCAGAACAATGGCAGAGAACATCGGCAAAGTGATTCAGGTCTCCGGCCCCGCCGTGGACGTGCAGTTTGAAGAGGCGACGATGCCGCCCATTTACCAGGCGCTGCGCGTCACAAGCGAGGGCTTCAACGTGCCCACCCCCATCAACGTGATCCTCGAGGTGCAGCAGCACCTGGGCGAGGGCCGCGTGCGCACGGTCGCCATGGAGGCCACCGACGGCATGGTGCGCGGCATGAAGGCCATCGACCTCGGCGGGCCGATTCGCGTGCCCGTGGGCAAGGAAACCCTGGGCCGCGTCATCAACGTGATCGGCGAGCCCGTGGACGAGCTCGGACCGGTGGGCGAGAAGCAGCGTAATCCCATTCATCGTCCCGCGCCCCTCTTCGACGAGCAGTCGACGCGCGAGGAGATGTTCGAGACCGGCATCAAGGTCATCGATCTCATTCAGCCCTTCCTCAAGGGCGGCAAGATCGGCCTCTTCGGCGGCGCCGGCGTGGGCAAGACCGTCGTCATCATGGAATTGATCAACAACGTGGCCAAGAACCACGGCGGATACTCCGTATTCGCAGGCGTCGGCGAGCGTACGCGCGAGGGCAACGACCTGTGGCTGGAGATGTCGGAGAGCGGCGTCATCAAGCCCGGCAAGTGGCAGGAGTCGAAATGCTCGCTGGTTTATGGCCAGATGACCGAGCCGCCCGGAGCCCGTCTCCGCGTGGCCCTTACCGGCCTCACCGTCGCCGAGTACTTCCGCGATGAGGAAGGCGCCGATACGCTTCTGTTCATCGATAACATCTTCCGTTTCACCCAGGCCGGTTCTGAGGTGTCCACCCTGCTGGGCCGCATGCCCTCGGCTGTCGGTTACCAGCCCAACCTCGCCACCGAAATGGGCGAGCTGCAGGAGCGCATCACTTCCACCAGCAAGGGCTCCGTGACCTCGGTGCAGGCCGTCTACGTGCCTGCCGACGATTTGACCGATCCTGCGCCCGCCACCACCTTCGCCCACCTGGACGCAAACACGGTGCTGAGCCGCCCGCTCTCTGAGCTGGGCATCTATCCGGCGGTCGATCCTTTGGCTTCGACCTCGCGCATCCTCGCGGCCCGCGTCGTCGGCCAGGAACACTACGATGTCGCGCAGGGCGTCAAGCGCATTCTGCAGCGCTACAAGGATCTTCAGGACATCATCGCCATTCTCGGCATCGACGAGCTCTCTGAAGACGACAAGCTGACCGTGGCCCGCGCGCGCAAGGTGCAGAAGTTCCTGTCGCAGCCCTTCCACGTCGCTGAGACCTTCACGGGCATCCCCGGCAAGTACGTGAAAATTGCCGACACGGTGCGCGCCTTCAAGGAGATCATCGAAGGCAAGCACGACGATGTGCCCGAACAGGCCTTCTACATGAAGGGCGGCATCGAGGAAGTTCTGGCGGAAGCGGAAAAACTGAAGGCGTCCGTCTAGGCATCAACGGGCCGGGGATCGGTCCGCGCAGCCACGGTTGCGCTCAACGATCTCCGGCCCTCCGATCCCTGATACCGTGCGGCGGAAAGGATCCCATGGCTGAAGCAAAATCCGATCAACTTCGCGTAAGGCTGGTAACCCCCGAGCGCATTCTGTTCGAGGCCGATGCCTCAGCGGTTGAGCTGCCCTCGAAGTCGGGTTACATGGAAGTGCTCTACGGGCATGCTCCCCTCATGGCGGAGCTGGGCGCGGGCGACGTGACCATCTATGGCGAGAACGCCGACGGCGTCTCGCGCTACAACGTGAACTGGGGATTCGTTGAGGTGCTTCCCAATCGCGTTACGATTCTCGCCTCCGATGCATTGAAGCCGGAAGAGATCGACCTGAAGCGCGCCGAGCAGCAGCTCGATCGCGGCCTGCATCAGTGGAAGGAAGCCGGCGAAAGCGAAGAAGCCTACGACGAGGCTCTGCGCGTGATCTCCGAAGCTGAAGCCAAGATCGCCTCGGCCGGCGAAGTGGTCAAAACGCACTAAACCCGTTCGATCCGCCTTTTCAGCGCAAAGCCCTGCTCGCGCGAGCAGGGCTTTGCGCTCAGTGGCCGTCTCCGTCATCTGATCGACGTCTCCGCTCGCCGCGGCCTTACGTCTCGCGCGCTGATGGAAACAGTGCCCGGCGCAAGCTGCGCGTTGCCGCTGCTGGATGCGCTCGCCGTCTCGAACGCGGCTCCAGGATCGAGCAATTCCATCCCGCCGCTCCGGCCTCCAGAGTGAGCGTCCCGTCGAGCGCGCCGGAATCGGGCCGTTCGTTCTCGATCCGCCGTAAACTTGCCCGCTCTGCCCCCTGACCGCTACAGTTTTGAAGATGCGTCTGGTGCCGGGCGATCTCTTCCCGATCCTGTGCGCTGATCGTCTTTATTCCTCCCGGAGGATTACCCGATGAGTTCCGCGCCGGTTCCGGCCGTTTCAGGCCAAGATCTCGATTCCATGTTGCGGGAGAACCGTGTTTTCCCCCCGTCCGCGGAGTTCAGCGCCAAAGCCTACGTTCATAGCCTCGAAGAGTACGAGGCGCTCTATAAGCAATCGATCGAGGATCCTGAGAAGTTCTGGGGCGATGCGGCGCGCGAATTGCACTGGTTCAAGCCCTGGGACAAGGTGCTGGAGTGGAATCTGCCCTGGGCAAAGTGGTTCGTCGGCGGCAAGACAAACCTCTGTTACAACTGCGTGGACCGTCATGCGCTGGGGCAGCGCCATGACAAGACGGCAATCATCTGGGAGGGCGAGCCGGGCGAGGTGCGCCGTTTGAGCTATGCCGAGCTCCATGACGAGGTGCAGAAGTTCGCCAACGCGCTCAAGTCCCTCGGCATCGGCAGGGGTGACCGCGTGGCTGTATACATGGGCATGACCCCGGAGCTGGCCATTGCGCTGCTCGCCTGCGCGCGCATCGGCGCGGTGCACTCGGTCATCTTTGGCGGCTTTGCCGCCAATGCCATCGCCGACCGCGTGGCCGATTCGGGCTGCGTCGCCATTATTACCCAGGATACGAGCTACCGCCGCGGGAATGAGATCAAGCTCAAGGCCACCGTCGACGAGGCGATGCCCGCCTGTCCCACGGTGAAGCATGTCGTGGTGTACAAGCGCACCGGCACGCCCGTGACGATGGTGGAGGGACGCGACCACTGGTGGCATGAGCTCGTGGCCGCCGCCGCGCCGCAGTGCGCCGCCGAGCCAATGGACTCGGAAGACCCGCTCTACATCCTCTACACCTCGGGCTCCACCGGCAAGCCCAAAGGCCTGCTGCACACCACCGGCGGCTACGCGGTCCAGACCTACCTCACGTCCAAGTACGTCTTTGATCTCCGCGAGGACGATATCTACTGGTGCACGGCCGATATCGGCTGGGTAACCGGACACTCGTATGTGGTCTACGGGCCCCTCGCCAACGGCGCCACCGTGCTCATGTACGAAGGCGCCCCGAACTGGCCCGATTTCTCGCGTTTCTGGAAGATTGTGGACGACCATCAGGTCACGGTCTTCTACACTGCGCCGACAGCCATTCGCGCCTTCATCAAGTGGGGCGACGAATTTGTCGACAAGTTCAAGCTCGACTCGCTGCGCCTGCTGGGTACGGTGGGCGAACCCATCAATCCCGAGGCGTGGATGTGGTACCGCGAGAAGATCGGACACAACCGCTGCCCGATCGTGGATACCTGGTGGCAGACAGAAACAGGCGCCATCATGATTGCGCCCATTCCGGGGGCCGTACCCACCAAGCCTGGTTCGGCCACGCGGCCCTTCTTCGGCATTCAGGCGGAGGTGGTAACCCGGCCGGATGCCAACGGAAAATTCGAGCCGGTTCCCGCGGGCAGCGGCGGACTGCTGGTGGTGCGCCGTCCATGGCCCTCCATGGCGCGAACCATCTACGGCGATTCCGACCGTTACCTGAAAACCTATTGGAGCGACGTGCCCGGCTGCTACTTCACCGGCGACGGAGCCCGGCAGGATGCCGATGGCTATTTCTGGCTCATGGGCCGCGTGGACGACGTGATTAACGTCAGTGGCCACAGGCTGGGCACCATGGAGGTGGAGTCGGCTCTTGTGGCCCATCCCAAGGTGGCGGAAGCGGCCGTGGTGGGCCGGCCG
>JAKCDN010000031.1 GCA_021841795.1 Acidobacteriota bacterium
GTCTGGCTCGCCGTCACCAGCGTCTCCTTTGACATCTCCGTTCTGGAGCTCCTCTGGACCCTCACGCGCGGCTTCACCGTAGTCGTCCACGGCGATGAGGGCTCCGGGACCATCGCCGACGAAATCAGGCGCCACGCCGTAACCCATCTGCAGATGACGCCCTCGCTCGCGCGCATGTTGACGCTCGATCAGCGCGTCTTTGCTGCGCTGGGCTCGCTGCGGCAGATGCTCCTTGGCGGCGAAGCCGTTCCCGCCGCGCTCATCCACCACCTGCGCAACGTCTTCTCCGGCGACATTCACAACATGTACGGGCCCACCGAGACCACCATCTGGTCCACAACCTGTCGCGTCGAAGAGGTGGACTCGACCGTCTCCATCGGCCGGCCCATCGCCAACACGCAGATCTTTCTGCTCGACGCTGAGCTGAAACCCGTTGCCATCGGCGAAATCGGCGAGCTCTTCATCGGCGGCGACGGCGTCGCGCGCGGTTACTGGCGTCGCCCTGAGCTCACCGCGGAGCGTTTCCTTGCCATTCCGGCGCTGGCCGACGGGCCCATCTATCGCACCGGCGACCTTGCGCGCTTCCTGCCCGACGGCAGCATCGACTTTCTTGGCCGCGCCGACTATCAGATCAAACTGCGCGGCCATCGCATCGAACCCGGCGAAATCGAAGCCCTGCTGGAGAAGTGTTCCGGTATCCGTCAGGCGGTCGTGGTGCTCCGCGAAGACCGCGAGGGCGACAAGCGCCTGGTGGCCTATCTCGTCGGCGAGCAGTCCGAAGCCGCATCCGGCGCCGCCTTGCGCGCCGCGCTCGATGCCAAACTGCCCGATTACATGGTGCCCTCGGCCTTCGTCTTCCTCTACGAACTGCCCCTCACCGGCAACGGCAAAATCGATCGCAAGGCGCTGCTCAAGCTGCCTCCGCCCCAACTCGCTGCAACTGCTCCCGCGGCGCCGGGGGAAACCCTGAGCGCAATGGAGCAGACCGTTGCGGGCGCCTGGCAGCAGGCGCTGGGCCTGCCCTCCGTCGGATTGAGCGAAAATTTCTTCGATCTCGGCGCGCACTCGCTTTCCGTCGCTGAGGCTCACGCCAGGCTGCAAGAGGCTTTGGGCCGTGAGATCCCGCTCGTCGATCTCTTCCAATTCACTACGGTGCGTTCCCTCGCCGAGCATCTCGACACGCAATCCAGAGGAACGCTACCGGCTGCCAGTCAGCTTTCGGAGCGCGCTGCGCGCCGCAAAATGGCAAGGCAGCGGGAAGTGACTGCATCATGAAGTCTTCATCGATAGCGATTGTCGGCATGGCAGGGCGCTTTCCCGGCGCCCGCAATACCGCTGAGTTCTGGCGTAACCTGCGCGATGGCGTGGAGTCGATTCGCGACCTCACCGATGCCGAGCTCCTCGCCGCCGGCGTCTCTGCTGAAGATCTGGCCAATCCCGATTATGTGCGCCGCGCCGCCATCCTTGACGACGTGCCCCTCTTCGACGCGCAGTTCTTCGGCTTCAGCCCTCGCGATGCCTCCATCATGGACCCGCAGCATCGTCACTTCCTCGAGTGCGCCTGGGAGGCGCTCGAAGATGCTGCCCATCCGCCCCAGTTGTTCCCCGGCTCCATCGGCGTCTTCTGCGGATCGGGGATGAATACCTACCTGATCCATAATCTCCTCGCCAATCGCCGCCTCCTCGCTTCGGCCGGGCTCTTTCAGCTCAAGCAGACCGGCAACGACAAAGATGTGCTCGCCACACGCGTCAGCTATCAGCTCGATCTCCGCGGGCCCAGCATCAACGTGCAGACCGCATGTTCCACCTCGCTGGTCGCCGTGCATCTCGCCTGCCAGAGCCTCCTCAACTTCGAGTGCGACATGGCCCTTGCCGGCGGCGTCACCATTGAGATCCCTCACGGCCTCGGCTACCTGTACCGAGACGGCGAAATCCTCTCCCGCGATGGCCACTGCCGCAGCTTCGATGCCGGCTCCAGCGGTACCGTCTTTTCCAGCGGCCTCGGCATCGTTGTCCTGCGCCGCCTTGAAGATGCTCTGGCCGATCACGATCGCATTCACGCCGTCATCCTCGGCTCTGCCATCAATAACGATGGCGCGCGCAAGGTCGGCTACCTTGCGCCCAGCGTGGAAGGCCAGGCCGAGGTCATTCGCGAAGCCCTTGAATTTGCTGAGGTGCCGGCCTCCAGCATCGCCTGTGTGGAAACCCACGGCACCGGCACGCGCGTCGGCGATCCCATTGAAATCCGCGCCCTCACCCAGGCCTACGGCGGCTCCGGCGCCCGCGGCGTCACTGCCATCGGCTCGCTCAAGTCGAATGTCGGCCACCTCGACGCCGCTGCCGGCGTCTCCGGCCTCATCAAAGCCACCCTCGCCATCGAGCACGCGCAGATCCCGGCCAGCCTGCACTTCGAAAAAATCAATCCTCACATCGAGATTGATAACAGCCCCTTTTACGTCAATCGCGCCCTCGCCGACTGGCCGGCCGGCGCCACTCCGCGTCGCGCCGCCGTCACCGCCCTCGGCATCGGCGGCACCAACGCGCACGTGATTCTTGAAGAGGCGCCGCCGCTTTCACTCGCCCGCAGTCCGCGTCCCTTCCAGATCCTCACCGTCTCCGCCAGGACTGACGCCGCTGCGGACCGCGCCTTCGCCAATCTCGCCGCCCATCTCGCCGAGCATGCTCACGTCAACCTCGCCGACGCGGCCTTCACCTGCCAGCTTGGGCGCACCCCGCTTCCTTACCGGCGCGCCTGCGTCGTCGAAGATAACCGCGATTCCATCGCCGCCCTGGCCGGCCTCGATCGTAAAAAACTCCTCGCGGGTACTGCCGCTCGCACGGCTCCGGTTTTTCTCTTCTCCGGCCAGGGTTCGCAATACGTCAATATGGGCCGCGAGTTGTATGAGAACGAGCCGGCCTTCCGTGATGCCCTCGATCTCTGTGCCCGGCATCTCCGCCAGCCCCTTGGCATGGACCTCATCGCCGCGCTCTATCCCCCGGATGCGGAAAAGGAGGCCTGCGCCGAGCGCCTCAACCAGACCTGGCTCACGCAGCCCGCGCTCTTCGCCGTTGAATATGCCCTCGCGCAGTGGTGGATCGCGCGCGGAGTCGAGCCCGCCGCCATGGCCGGCCACAGCATCGGCGAATACGTCGCCGCCTGCATCGCCGGCGTCTTTTCGCTGCAGGATGCGCTTGCCATCGTCGCCGCCCGCGGCCGCCTCATCTTCGATCTGCCCTCCGGCGCAATGCTCGCCGTGCCCCTGGCTCCCGCGCAGATTCAATTGAGCGACAGCCTTGCGCTCGCGGCCGTCAACAACCCCGCGATGTCTGTCGTGTCGGGGCCGGAATCCGCCATCGCCGCCTATGAGGAGTCGTTGACCCGGCAGTCCATCGCCTGCCGCCGCCTCTTCACCTCGCACGCCTTCCACTCCGGAATGATGGATCCCATCCTCGCGCCCTTCGAGGAGCGGCTGCGCAGCGTCAAATTGCACGCCCCGCGCATTCCCTATCTCTCAAATGTCACCGGAACCTGGATCAAGCCGGAGGAGGCTACCGATCCCGCCTACTGGACGCGTCATATCCGCTCCACCGTTCGCTTCAGTGATAATCTCGCCGAGCTCTTTCGTGCGCCGGAGCGCGCGCTCATCGAATCCGGGCCCGGCAACGTTCTCACCACGCTGGCTAAGCAGCAGGGCGGGCCGTCCGCAAAGGCCGTCGCCGCGCTCCCCCATCCCCGCGAAAAAGTCTCCGCGCTGCGCACCGCGCTTGAAGCCCTCGCCAGACTCTGGACTCTCGGCGTCGCCGTCGATTGGTCCAGTCTCCATGTGCCGGGTTCCGTCGCCCGCGTCTCCTTGCCCGCCTATCCCTTCGAGCATCAGAAATTCTGGATCGAGCCGGACAAGGTCGCAACCGGTGCGCGGTCCATCGCGGATGCGGCCTCGCCGTCTTCGGCCGCGGACCAGCCTGTCTCGCTTTACCGCCGCGCCTGGAAATCCACGCCGCTGCCCGCCAGCCCTTCCGCCGAACCCGGAGCCTGGCTCATCTTCCGCGACTCGCTCGGCATTGCCGATGCCATTGTCAGCCGCCTCCGTGCCGCCAATCAGGAATACGCGGTCGTTGATATCGCCGGCGGCTTCAAGGATCTCCGCCCCGGCCACTATGCGCTCCGCCCCGCTGTTCGTGCCGATTACGACGCGCTCCTCAATGCGCTCCTCAAGTCCGCCCGGCCGCCGCGCAAGATCGTTCATCTCTGGTCTCTCGCGGCACACGCCAGTGACGCGCCCCTCGAAGAAACCCTCGAACGCAGTTTCTTGAGTCCTCTCTATCTCACCCAGGCCCTCGCGGCCCAGGATCTCGACGGCGTCCAGTTGGCGCTGGTCTCCAACCAGTTGCAGCAGGTCGCCGCGGAGCCCGTCCGCAATCCCGCCCGCGCCGTGCTTCTCGGCCCGGCCCGAGTCCTGCACAAGGAGCTTCCAGGCCTCTCCGCCAAAGCCATCGATCTCGACTTCGACGGCGTCAAAACCAGCCGCGATCAGATCAGCCAGTGCGCCGCGCGCCTCGTCGCGGAGATGGGCTCGCTGCGCGAGAACTCCACCATCGCCTGGCGCAACGACGAGCGCCTGGTTGAAACTCTCGAGCCCCTGCATCTCTCCGGCTCGCCCCAGCGTCCACGCCTCGTGCGTGGCGGCGTCTATCTGATTACCGGTGGCCTTGGCGCCCTCGGCCTCACCGTGGCCGAGCATCTGGCCCGGGAATTTAAGGCCCGCCTCGTCTTGATCGGTCGCTCTCAGCTTCCGCCCGAGTCGCAGTGGGACGCCCTGCTGCGCGATCCCGCGCTGTCCGTCGCGGAAAAAGACCGCATCCGCAAGCTTGCCGCCATTCGCTCCGCCGCGGAGGGCCTCATCCTCGCGCAGGCAGACGTTACCAACTTCGACCAAATGAAAGCCGCGGTCGCCCGCGCCCGTCAGCAGTTCGGCCGCATCGACGGCGTCTTCCACGCCGCCGGCGTGCTGCACGATGGTCCGCTCATGCTCAAGACCGCTGCGGACGCGATGCGCGTGCTTGACCCCAAGGTGCGCGGCGCACTCGTCCTTGAGGCGGCTCTGCGCGACGAACCGCTCGCAACCTTCGTCGTCTTCTCTTCCATCAGCTCCGTTCTGCCCCCGGCCGGCCAGGTTGACTACGCCGCCGCCAATGCATTCCTCGACGCCTTCGCCCTCAGCCGCAAAGGCCTCGTCACTGCCATCAACTGGGGCGCATGGAGCGAGATCGGTATGGCCGTCCGCTCCAGCTCTCCCCACCCCTGGTTCGAAAACAAGCTGCTGGAATCGCCCCGCGAAACCGTCTATTCCGGTCAATTCACCGTGCAAAACCGCTGGGTTCTCTCCGAGCACAAACTCAAAAGCGGCAATGCCGTTGTTCCGGGAACTGCGCATCTTGAAATGGCCGCCGCCGCCTTCGTCCGCGGCTCGCTGGAGAGCAGCGTCGAGTTCCGGAACGTCTTCTTCCTCAAGCCCCTCATGGTTGACCCCGACGAGTCCCGCGAGGTGCGGATCCAGCTTCGCCGCGAGGACGAAGGCGTCGAGCAGGGCGCTTATCGCTTCTCCGTCTTCTCGCGCAAAGACGGCTGGATCGAGCACTCTACCGGCCTGGTCGCGCCGGGCAAGCCCCAGCCCGTCCCTCTGGTTGACCGCGCGGCCCTCCTGTCCGGTTGCGGCGATCGTCACTTCAACTTCGATCTCCGGCAACCCACGGAGTGGGGCCGTCAATTCGACTTCGGCCCCCGCTGGCACTCCTTGAGCACCCTGCACCTCGGCAAGCGCCAGGCCCTCGGTGAAATTCAGCTCGATGCCCGGTTCGCGGGCGATCTCTCGGTGCTTCGCATTCATCCCGCGCTGCTTGATATGGTCACGCAGCCCGCCCTCTACCTTACTGAAGACTTCGAGCGCTCCAACGATCTCTTCCTGCCCATCTCCTATCGCCGCTTCTGCTGCTATCGCCCGCTTCCCGCCCGCATATTCACCCACGTCCGCGCGCGCAAGGAAGCGGCTCAGCGGGGAGAAATCGAAACCTTCGACATCACGGCCTTCGATGAGAACAACCGTGTGCTCGCGGAGATTGAAGGCTTTGCCATGCGCCGCATCGCCGATCCAGCCGGCATATTGGCAGGCAAATCCTCCGCCTTGGAGACCGCGCGCTCCGCAGGTGAGCAGCTCATTGAGGTCGCTCCGCGGACCGGCATTGCGCCGTCGCAGGGCGCGCAGATCCTCACCCGCATCCTCCTGGCCGACGCGCCCAGTGAAGTGGTCGCCGTCGCGCAGCCGCTCGCCCTGCAGCCGAACTCGGCCCCCGCGTCTGCGCCGCAAAAACCGGCTCTCGCGCCTGAATCGGACGCCGGTGCCGACGATATTGAGTCGATGCTCGCCGCCTGGTGGCAGGAGCTCCTCGGCGTCGATCGGGTCAGCCCTGACGACGATTTCTTTGCCCTCGGCGGCCACTCGCTTGTGGGTGTGCGCCTCTTCGCCAAAATCAAGAAAACCTATCGCTGCGATCTCGAACTGGCTACGCTCTTTGAGGCCCGCACCGTCCGCCAGCTTGCCGCCCTCATTCGGGAATCCAATTCGGAGCTGGCCAGGGTAACGGCCCCCGTTGCTTCCGTTGCCCCGGCAGCCGCAAAACCCCAGTCGCGCGCCTGGTCCTCACTGGTCGCGGTTCAGCCCAACGGCTCCAGGCCTCCGATCTTCTGCGTTCACGCCAACAGCGGCGACGTCCTTTTTTACGAGCAGCTCGCTCGCGCTCTCGGGCCCGATCAGCCCTTCTACGCCTTCCAGTCGCCTCTCGTGGCCCAGCCGGAGCGTACGGACATCACCTTTGAAGATATGGCTGCGCTTTACATCCGCGAAATGCGCGCCTTCTATCCCAGCGGGCCTTACCTCCTCGGTTCAGCTTCGTTCGGCGGATTCATCCTGTATGAGATGGCCCGCCAGCTGGAGCAGCAGGGCATCACGCCCGGCCTGGCCATGATTCTCGACCTCACCATCCCCGGTACCGGCGAGCATTATGGCACGGCAACGAAACTCAAGCTGTTCGCGGATCATGTGCGCCACGGCGGCTGGAGCTACCTGCGCCGGAAGGTCCGGGAAAAAAACTTCTACTTCCGCCAGAAATTCCTCAACGGCGCAATCTATCCTGTCTTCCTGCGCCTCTATCTTGCCGCCAAATGGACCCTGCCCAATGCGCTGCGCTATCACTATCACTCAAAAGTGCACTGGCGCGCCTTCGCAAACTATAAATTCAAGCCTTTCCCCGGAAAGGTTACGGTCATCAAAGCCATCGATCGTGGATTTGAAGTGTTGGGCACGCGCGAGGATCCGACCTTGGGATGGGGAAGCCTCGCCCTGGGCGGCGTTGACCTCGTTGAGGTGCCTACCGGACACTTCGACATGCTCTTCGAGCCCTACGTCAAAATCTTTGCCGAGCAGTTGAAGAAAATGATGGCGGACGCGGTCGAGCGGCAGGCCGTCAAGGCCTCTGCGCCTCCGCCCGCGCCGTCGTCGCTGCCTGCTCCGCTCACAACGGAAAACGCGCGCGTATGAGTTGCAGTGCCTCGTCTTCAGTCGTGATCGTGCCTTCCAGTTGCGCGTCCTCGGCGGCGCGCAACATCTCGCGGAAGCTCGCTCCGGGCGTGTAGCCCGCGGCCATCAACTCCCGGCCCGTGATCAGCGGTTTCGGCCGCTTCGTTTCCTCCGCCATCGCGCCATAGCGTTCGCGCACAAACTCCCAGTGCGTCAGCTTCCCGCTCGCGGCCAGGCAATCCAGCCGATGCAGCGCCAGGTGCTCTTCGAACCGCTCCATGCGGAAAAAACGCTTCAGCGTCGACGCCTTCATGCGCTCCGCGTCCATAAACCGCATGTGGTTCTCGATCAAAGCGACAATCTGCCGCCGCTCCTCGTTGGAAAATCGAAACCGCCGGCAGATCTCCGCCCCCATCGCGGCCCCGATCTCCGCGTGCCCGTCAAAGCGGATGCGATCCGGCCCCCGGCGAAACGTGGGCGGCTTGCCCGCATCGTGCAGCAGTGCGCCCCATGCCAGGGTTGAACTGCTGCCGGCCGGCAGTTGTTCCAGCAGCATCAGCGTGTGCGTCCAGACGTCGCCTTCGGGATGGTACTGCGGCGGCTGTTCCACGCCCTTCATGCGCGCAATCTCCGGCAGCGTTTCGGCCAGCAGCCCCGTCGCCTCCAGCAGCTCGAAGGCGCGCCGCGCCTGCCCTTCGGTCAGCATCCGTGTCAGTTCGTCGCGCACCCGCTCGCGGCTGATGTCGTGAATGCGCGCTGCCAGCGCGCGCGTTGCCCGCAACGTCGCCGCCTCCAGCTCGAAGCCCAGGCGCGCCGCGAACCGCACCCCCCGCAGCATGCGCAGATGATCTTCCGCAAAGCGCAGCTCCGGCCTGCCGATGGCGCGAATAATTCCCGCGTCCAGATCCGCCAGTCCTCCCACGTAATCCAGCACGGCCGCGCGCAGCCTGTCCGGATCGCCGCACCACGTCCCGCTCGCCGCGTCTCCGCATGCCGCGCGCAGCGGGTCCAGCAGCAGTCCGTTGATCGTAAAGTCCCGCCTCTGCACGTCATCCCGTGCGTTCCCTGTGTAGCGCACGGCATTCGGCCGGCGGCCGTCGGAGTACGCCAGGTCGGAGCGGAACGTCGCCACCTCCGTCACAGGTCCGGCGCCCTCCGCCGCCGGCGCCACCAGCACTACGCCAAAGTGCGCGCCCACCGCGAAGGTGCGCGGAAACAAATCCAGCACCACATCCGGTGTCGCGTTGGTCGCCACATCGAAATCGTCCGGCTCCTGTCCCAGCAGCAGATCCCGCACGCACCCGCCGGCGAAATACGCCTCGTAATCGCGAGCGCGCAGCGTCTTCACAATCTGCAGGGCCGCTTCGTATTTTCGCTCCGTATCCACTGTGGCTCCTTCCATTCTTACTCGCGGCGGCTTCTCTGGTGAATGGGCAGCCGCCGCGCGGCAGCCGATACACTGAAACTATGCCCGGCTCCGGCCTCATCCTCGGCATTGAAAGCTCCTGCGACGAAACCGCCGCCGCAGTCGTGGCTCGCGGCGCGCGTACCGTTTCCTCGGTTGTCGCTTCGCAGATTGCCACCCACGCGCGCTACGGCGGCGTGGTCCCGGAGCTCGCCAGCCGCGAACACCTCCGCGCCATCGTGCCCGTGGTGCACGCCGCGCTGGTTCAAGCTCATGCCACCCTCGCCGATCTCGACGCCATCGCCGTCACCGCGGGGCCCGGCCTCGCCGGCGCGCTCCTCGTGGGCATCACCTATGCCAAGGCCCTCGCCTTCGCCAATGCGCTTCCCCTCATCGCCGTCAATCATCTTGAAGGTCATATTCACGCCGTGCTGCTCAACCAGCGGGAATGCGAAGGCGCGCCCGACTCCAGCCCCGACCTCCTGCCCGCGTCTGAAGATGCTTCGCTCGCGCTCGTCGTCTCCGGCGGACACACGCATCTGTATCTCGCCCGTCCCATCCATGGCGTCTGGAGCTACTCGCTGATCGGCCGTACCGTGGACGATGCCGCCGGCGAAGCCTTTGACAAGGTGGCGAAATTGCTCGGGCTCGGCTATCCCGGCGGTCCCTGGATCGATGCGCTCGCCGCGTTCGGCAATCCCCACGCGGTTCCTTTTGCCTTCGCGCAAATCAAATCCAAAGCGCACCTTGCCGGCAAGCTTCCGCGCACCAAAGCGGCTAAAACCGCCCCCATCGCGCCTCTCGACCCGCACTTTCTCTTCTCCTTCTCTGGAATCAAAACCGCTGTCCTGCGCTATGTCGAACTGCATGGCATGCGCGCCGAAGCGCGCGCGCGCCTTGACCGCATCCTCTCGCTCCAGTGCCCGCCGCGGACCCGCGGCGAAGCCCTCGCGCTCTGCCCTCAGCCCACGCTGGACCTCATCGCCAGTTTTCAGTACGCCGTCATCGGCGATCTCCTGCGGAAAACCTTTGCCGCCGCCGAGCGCCTCGGTGCGCGCCACATCCTTGTCACCGGCGGCGTCGCCGCCAATCATGAGCTGCGCCGGCGCTTCACCCAGGAGGCTGCGGCGCGCTCTCTGCGTGTCTCCTTTCCTACCCTGGCCCTGTCCACTGACAATGCGGCCATGATCGCGGCCGCTGCCTGGCCGCGGTTCCTCAATCGGGAGTTCGCGCCGCCTCAGCTCAGCGCCGATCCCGCCCTCACCTTGGCTTGAAGGTGCTGCGTGGGCCGCAACCAGTTTTAAAACTTGCGTGGTAGACTCGTGGCGTCGGAGGAATGTCCATGAGAAAGTTTGTATGCCTGGCCGTTGCCGCTGCCTGCCTGTTGCTGCTTCCGGCTGCAAATGCCGCCGGCGCCGCCGGCGTCTGGAAAGGCGCATTCGACTTCGAAGGCTCAAACGTGCCGCTCACCTTTCACCTCACCGTCGCGAATGGAGAGGTGCAGGGAACTGTCGAGGGGCTGCCAACCACGCCCGCTGCAATTCATGACGGGAAGGCCGACGGTTCCAGCCTCTCCTTCTGGGTCGATACCGATTACGAGGGCCAGACCTACAAACTCGTCTTTAAAGGCGCCGTCTCGCAGGCCGATGACCAGATCGCCTTCACCTTCGGCACCGACGACGGTAGCTGGGAGTCGCAGGTGACTGCAATCAGAGCTCCGGACACCGCGCTCGCGCCTGCCGGCCCTGACGTCTCCGGCACCTGGAAAGGCAGCTTTGACTTCCAGGGCTCCGCCGTTCCGCTCACCTTCCATCTGTCGAGCTCCGCCGGAGCGGTCAGTGGAACCGTCGAAGGGCTGCCCACATCGCCCGCCGCAATTCACGAGGGCAAACTCGACGGCGACACCGTCACCTTCTGGGTCGATACCGATTACGAGGGTCAGACCTACAAACTCGTCTACAAAGGCAAGGTCGCTGCCACCCGCATCGACTTCAACTTCGGCGCCGACGATGGTAGCTGGAGCTCGGAGCTGACCGCGACAAAAACCTCTTAGATCGCAGTCTCCCGCACCTCCGGATCCCATCCCTGGCGCCCGCGCCGCTGCGGTGCCGTGGAATAAGCCCGCCCGCGCCGCGCCCTTCCCCGCCTTCATGCCACGCAAAACGGCCACCCGTCAGGGTGGCCGTTTCTTCGTACGCTTCGCGTTGGATTGGCGCCGGGGTTTTGCGCTCTGCGGTCGTGATCGGATCTGACCCTTGAGCCCTCGACTCCCGACCACGGTTCCTAGCGTTCGTTCTTCCGCCAGTTCACCAGATCGCCAAGGGTTGTCGTCGAGCTGGAAACCGGCGCCTTGTGCGCGCTTTCCTTGTAGTGCTCAACCGTCGCGCGGCTGGCTTCCTGTCCGCTCACCGCACGCAGGCTCAGTCCTACCTTCTTCTCTTCGACGTTGATCTTGATGATCTTGAACTCGTGTTCCAGCCCCTGTTCGAGCTTGGAGTGGTCGCCGCCCTCGCCCGCCTCGGAAACGTGGCAAAGTCCCTCCACGCCCTCCGCGATCTCGACGAACGCGCCGAACTGCGCCGTGCGCAGAATCTTGCCGTGCACCACATCGCCTACGCGGTGCGTGGCAAAGAAGCTCTCCCACACGTCGGGCTGCAGTTGCTTGATGCCCAGGCTCAGACGGCGGTTCTGCGGCTCTACGCCCAGTACGACTGCCTTCACCTTTTCACCCTTCTTCACCACTTCCGACGGATGCTTTACCCGCTTGGTCCAGCTCAGGTTCGACACATGCACCAGGCCGTCAATGCCGTCTTCGATCTCCACGAACGCGCCAAAGTCGGTCAGGTTGCGCACCCGGCCTTCCACCACCGTGCCCTGGGGATACTTGTCGCACAGATTCTCCCACGGGTTCTCGAGCAGTTGCTTCATCCCCAGTGAAATCCGGCGGTCGCCCGGGTTCACTGCCAGTACCACCGTGTCCACCTCGTCGCCCGGCTTCACCATCTTTGAGGGATGCTTCAGCCGCTTCGACCAGGTCATCTCCGACAGGTGCACCAGACCCTCGATGCCTTGCTCCAGTTCCACGAACGCGCCGTAGTCGGTCACCGACAGTACCCGTCCATGCACCTTCGCGCCCACCGGGTAGCGTTCCGCTGCATCCAGCCACGGGTCGGGCGTCAACTGCTTGAAGCCCAGCGATACCCGCTGCTTGTCTTTATCGAACTTCAGAACCTTTACCTGAATCTCGTCGCCCACATTCACCAGATCGCGTGGATGCGTCAGACGGCCCCAGCTCATATCCGTGATGTGCAGCAGGCCGTCGATCCCGCCCAGATCCACAAACGCCCCGTAGTCGGTCAGGTTCTTCACCGTGCCCGTCAGCACTGCGTCGTCGCTCAGATGTTCCATGATGGCGGAGCGCTTCGTCGTCTGCTCCTCCTCCAGGATCTCCTTGCGGCTCACCACCACGTTCCCGCGCTTCTTGTTCAGCTTGATGACGCGGATTTCAATCTCCTGGCCCAGATATGCGTCCAGATTCCGTACCGGACGGATCTCCAGTTGCGAGCCGGGCAGGAACGCCTTGATCCCGATATCGACCGTCAGTCCGCCCTTCACGCGGCTCACCACCGTGCCCTTGATCGGCGTCTTCTCGTTGGCTGCCTTCTCAATCGAATCCCACACCCGCAGGCGCTGTGCCTTCTCGTAGCTCACCAGGTAGCCGCCTTCCGGCTCCTCGCGCTCGATCACCACATCGATCTCGTCGCCCGCCTGGAACTTCACCGCTCCAGTGTGATCGGTCACCTGCTCCAGCGGCACAAGCCCCTCGGACTTCAGGCCGACATCGACCACAAGATGCTTCTCTCTTTGCTCTACCACCTTGCCGGTGACAACCTTGTCGCCATAGGCCTCCACGGCAGCCGCTTCAGCGGCCTGCTCGCGCTCAAATGCGGCCAGGGCAGAAGAAAAGTCCTCGGCCGACTCGGCGCCTACCGCTTCATGCTCTAGGCCTTCGGCGGCTGCGGACGCTTCGTATTCGGTCAGCTCGGGTATTTGCGGCAGCTCTGCTTCATCAGCAGGCTGGTTCAGGGCATCGGCGTCCAGTGGGGTGGCTTCGACTATGGCGGAAGACTCAAGGGTGGACGTGGATTCGGGCAACGGCTGCTCTAGCTCCGTCGCAGGTTCAAGGGTTGGGGTTTCCAATTCGGTGTTCAGGGTTGTGCTCTCGGTTTCAGGATTGAGGACGTTTGCCATTACAGCCAGCTCCCGACATCGTGCTCCTGCGGCGGCTTGCACCTGCCGCGGGGTGTGGCCTCCGCGCAGCGTTGCGTCCGGTCGCCCTTGACTGCGGCGATTGCTTGCCACTTGCCCTCGCGCCTTGTGACGCGCTGGCTCCGTCTTCCGCAGGAACAGCCGTCCCACTCCAGATACTCTGGAAACGAGTCTCGACTGGTCTCCTTGGGAAACGCCGGCAGGCAACGGCCAGTTGGGAGGGCGGCCGCAACTCACTGCAGGAATCCGCGCAGGAAGCTACACCCACGAGTGTAGCAACCTCTGCTTTTAAGCGTCAATCGCGCGCTCCCTGTCCACCAGGGCAAACGCATTTCAGATTGCGGGATCATTCTGTTTTGAAAGGGCACGGCTTCAGCCGTGCCGCAGGCACATCAGGATGAATATCTCCGGCCTTCAGGCCCAGAGGGATGGGTTTTCATCCCAAAAGCATCCCCCAGCG
>JAKCDN010000374.1 GCA_021841795.1 Acidobacteriota bacterium
ATGCTGATGCGCGGCTGCAGAATTCCATACCCTTCGGTGACGATGCGCAGCTTCGGATCGATGATGGCTTGGTTCAGCGGGTGCGCAATCGCCCCCACAAGCCTCGCGGCGGCGCCGAGCGGGAGCTGGGAATCCGAGTCGAGCGTGAGAATATAGCGAACCGCGCGCAGGGCATCGACAGCTCCGGCTTTAACCGGGAAAGCATCCTGCGCGCCGGCGAGCAGCCGGTTGAGATCGAGAAGCTTTCCACGCTTGCGCTCCCAGCCCATCCACACCCCCTGACGGGTGTTGAAGACGCGGTGGCGATGCAGGAGCATGAAGCCGCCGCTCTTGTGCGGGCCATAGCGCGTGTTGAGCGCGCCGATGAGGTGGATCGCGAGCTCGACAAGAGCATCGGTATCGTTTGCGCGCGGCTTGCTCACCGAGTCCGGAAGGTCGGTGAGCAGCGCAAAATGCAGGTTGGGATCGCGGTTGGCCAGGTAGCGGACTTCAAGATCCTTCACCAGTTCGCGCACCTGTTTCTCATTGAAGAGCAGACAGGGCACGGCGACAAGAGTCGTGCACTCGGGCGGAATGCCTTGGCTGAAATCGAGTTTTGGCAGCGGGCTGGGGTCAAAAAAAGATGTGATCAGATTATTGACCAGATCGACAGCGATCTGCGTGGCCGGCAGCAGCAGCGCAAAGACGGCGATGGCCAGCGCCGTAAGGCCGGCGACCTGCGGCACAACCGGAAAAAGCGCGGCCGCAATCACCAGGATAGTGAAGAGCTGAATGGAGGTTAAGTAGAAATCCTCGGCGCGATCGAGAATGTGGTGGCGCGCCCGCCAGGAGACAGAAGGGTGGAAGCCGACGCGCACGGCAAGCTCGTGAAAGCCTTTGTCCATGATGTAGTACCCGACATGGATCTGGCGGAGCTGCTGGCGCGGGTTGTCGTGCAGATTCTCAGCCCCCAAACGCGCAAGATCGAGCGCGGTTTGCGCCACCTGCGTTTCGGTGCAATCGGAGCGCCGGGCGATGACGGCTATGCGCTTGCGATACATATCGCGGCTCTGGAAGTCCATGCGCTGATATGCATTGGCCGGATCCTGGTTCAGCAAGGCATCAAAGCCGATGAGCGGTTCGGTGATGGCAACCCAATCGGCCTTGCCGATTGAGCGCAGGCTATCGAAGACACGGGAGAATCGCTGCACTGAAGCCGTCTCGGGTGCACGCCGCAGGGCACGGACCTCCTCCAGCATCAGCTCCAGCAGAGCAAAACTCAGAAAGGTGGGGAAGATCCACAATTCGTCGACGGTCAGCGGTTCATGGACCTGCAGGGCGCCGACAAAGGCCTGAAAGGACGAGACGGTGAACTCGCCATCCACGGCCTGAAGATAAGCAGCGGCCGCCGCGGCAACCCGCGGTTCGCCGGGCCTTTCCGCAATCACGCGCGGGAGCCATTGCATGTGCCGCGGCTGTCCGGAGACGGCAACCATGGCTCCGCGCAGAAGCCGGATGTTGGCCCGCAGCTCGTGAATTGCGGCGCGGCAGGCGGTCATCCTGGGATCGGGGCTCACATAGGAGGCAGGCGGACTGGCGAGAAATTTTTCCAGAAGGCGGAGCATGCGCCGCGCATTGCGCGCGCGCTCGAAGAACGCGGTGACGCCCGCAGGCCGCGGAACCACGGCCCACGATGCCGCCATGTCTGCGGCGCTGCGCAGACGCTCCATCTGCTCATGGGGCAGCGCGTGTCGCGGCTGGGCTGAAAGTGCAGTGGAAAGTGGAGTAGTCATTTTTGTTTCAACGATAACTTGAGGCTTGCATTTCAAACATGGCCGCGTAACGGCCTTCAATCGCCATGAGCTGCAGGTGGGTTCCTTCTTCCACCAATCTGCCGCCTTCCAGCACGACAATGCGGTCCGCCATGCGCACGGTTGAGAAACGGTGAGAGATCAAAAGCGCCATCTTGTCTGATGTCAGCTCGGCAAAACGCTCAAACACCTCGAATTCGCTGCGCGCATCGAGCGAAGCCGTCGGCTCGTCCAGAATCAGCAGTTGCGCGTCCCGCAGGTAAGCGCGCGCCAGCGCCAGCTTTTGCCACTCGCCTCCGGATAGATCCACGCCGCCCTCGAACCGGCGTCCAAGCATCTGGTCGTAGCCGTGCTGCAACCGCGCGACCACGCCGCTGGCCTGACTTTTTTCCGCCGCGTACTCAATCTCCCGCATCACGTGCGGAACTTCGATGCGGCCCACGGCGATGTTCTCGCGCGCGGTCATCTCATAGCGCATGAAGTCCTGAAAGATGACGCCGATCTCGGAGTGCAGATCATCAAGGTCATATTCCCGCAGGTCGACGCCGTCCAGCAGGATCTGGCCTTCGGTTGGATCGTACAGGCGGGTGATCAGCTTGACGATGGTGGTTTTTCCCTGGCCGTTCTCGCCGATCAGGGCGACGCGCTCTCCCGGGCGCAATGTGAAGTTGAAGTTGCTGAGGATGCGCCGGCTGGTGCCGGGATAGGTAAACGAAACATTGCGAAATTCGAAGCCGCTTCTGACGGGGCGGGGCGCGGGCAGCGCGTTGGCCTTCGACTCCACATGCGGCTTCATCTCAAAGAAGGCCAGCAGATCGCTAAGAAACAGGGCCTGGTCGGCGACCCCTGAAGCCGTTGAGAACATCTGCTGGATGTTGCCCATGGCCTGCATGATCGCAGCCGTGATC
>JAKCDN010000032.1 GCA_021841795.1 Acidobacteriota bacterium
CCGCCGAAGCCGAAGCCGAAGAGGCATAGGATGTGGCGGCGCCGGCTCCGGTGGCTCCCGAGGAGGCATTGGTCTGAATGTAAATATCGCCGAGCTTGCCGGGATTCTGCTGCCATTCAGGCGCGGTTTCGAGGACGACATGATATTGGTTGAGCTGCGTGTAGAGGGTGCTGATCTCGCGCTGCCCGTAGGCGTCGTAGAGCGTGTTGTCGATGGTGGTCGGCGCAATGCCCAGCCGCGAAGCCGTCACGCGGTCGATCTCCAGTTGCACCGACTTGGCTCCGGTCTGCTGGTCGGTGGCCACGTCCTCAAACTCAGGGAGCCGCTTGAGCTCGGCCACGAATTTGTCGGTCCGCTCGTTGAGCTCGTCGGTGTCCGGATCCTCAAGCGTGTACTGGTACTGCGTGCGGCTGACGCGATCATCGACCGTAATGTCCTGCACCGGCTGCATATACAGGTGAATGCCCTGTATCTTGGCAAGCCGCCGCTGCAGTCTGCGAATCACGTCGGATGCGCCGATGCGCTGGTCGACGGGCTTCAGGTTGATGGAGATGCGGCCGCTGTTGAGGGTGGTGTTGATGCCGTCGGCGCCGATGAAGGACGACAGGCTCTCGACTGCCGGATCCTGAAGAATGATCTGAGTCAGCTCCCGCTGCTTTTCGCTCATGGCGTCGAAGGAGATGGACTGCGAGGCCTGGGAGATGCCCTGAATCACGCCGGTATCCTGCACCGGGAAGAATCCCTTGGGAATCTGGATGTAGAGGACGACGGTCAGGACCAGGGTTGCGGCCGCCACCAGCAGGGTGATGGTCTGGTAGCGCAGCACCACGCGCAGCGTCCGTCCGTAGAAATCGATGAGGCTGTTAAAGACGCGCTCGGACGAGCGATAGAAACGGCTCTGCTTTTCCTCGGGGTCATGGTGGAGGATCCGCGAGCACATCATGGGCGTAAGCGTGAGCGAGACCACGGCCGAGATGACGATGGTGACTGCCAGGGTTACGGCGAACTCGCGGAAGAGACGGCCGACGACATCGCCCATGAAGAGCAGCGGAATGAGCACGGCGATGAGCGAGACGGTGAGTGAAACGATGGTGAATCCGATCTGGCCGGCGCCGGTGAGGGCGGCTTCGAGCGGAGGCATGCCTTCTTCAAGGAAGCGGCTGATGTTCTCGATCATCACGATGGCGTCGTCAACGACGAAGCCGGTGGAGATGGTGAGCGCCATCAGCGAGAGATTGTCGAGCGAGTAGCCGAGCAGATACATCACCGCGAAGGTGCCGACCAGCGAAAGGGGCACGGCCACGCTGGGGATCACGGTGGCGCGCAGGCTGCGCAGGAAGAGGAAGATCACCAGGACGACCAGGCCCACGGTCAGCATCAACTCGAACTCGACGTCGTGCACGGACGCCTGAATGCTGGTGGTCATGTCGGTCATGGTCGTCACGTGGACGGAGGCAGGCAGGTTGGCTTCGAGCTGCGGCAGAATCTTCCGGATGGCATTGACGACGGTGATGGTGTTGGCGCCAGGCTGGCGCTGGATGTTCAGAATGACCGCAGGCGTAAGCGATGGCCCCGAAGACCCGCCGGACTGGCCCATCCAGGCGGCCTGCTTGGAGTTTTCCACGCCGTTGATGACATTGGCCACATTCCTGACGAATACCGGAGCGCCATTGGAATAGGCGATCACGACATCCTTGTACTCGTCTGCGGTCGAGATCTGATCGTTGGCGTCGATCTGATAGTCCTGGCGCGGGCCGTCGAAGTTTCCTTTGGCGGAGTTGACGCTGGCCTGGACAAGCGCGGAGCGCACGTCCTCCATATTGAGGCCGTAGGAGGAGAGCTGGACCGGGTTGACCTGGATGCGCACGGCGGGCTTCTGGCCGCCGCTGATGCTGACCAGCCCCACGCCGGCCATCTGCGAGAGTTTGGGCGCCAGCCGGGTGTCCACCATGTCCTCAACCTCGGACAGCGGCATGGTGTCGGAGCTGATGGCGAAGGTCAGGACGGGCGCGTCGGCAGGATTGGTTTTGTTGTAGACGGGCGGAACGGGCAGATCGGAGGGCAGAAATGTCTGGCCGCCGTTGATGGCCGACTGCACCTCCTCCTCGGCCACGTCGAGTCCCAGGGAAAGATTGAACTGCAGCACGATCACGGAGACGCCGCCGGCGCTGGTCGAGGTCATCTGACTCAGCCCCTGCATCTGGCCGAACTGACGCTCCAGCGGCGCTGTGATCGTGGTCGCCACCACGTCAGGGCTGGCGCCGGGATAAAAGGTGAGCACCTGAATGGTTGGATAATCCACCTGCGGCAGGGCCGAGACAGGCAACTGAAAGAACGCCACGATGCCCACCAGCAGGATGGCGAGCATCAGCAGAGATGTCGCCACCGGACGCAGGATGAAGGGGCGCGATGGGCTCATGGAGCTTCCTCGGTGGAGTCGTTGGACGCAGCCGGTATGGTCACCGAGGATTGCACCACCGGCGAGCCGTCGATCAGCTTCTGGAAGCTGCTGTTGGCCAGCACATCTCCGGACTTCAGTCCGGAGAGCACCACGGTGTTCCCCGCATTCGAGATCCCGGTTTTGACGGTCTTCATGATGGCCTTGCCGGTGGGCGGTTGCGCATCGGCAGTGGCGTCATGGCCGCCGCGAGGCGAGTCTTCTTCGCTGCCGCGGGACTGGCCCGAGGCGCTTCCCGGCGCGCGCGGGGTGAGCCCCTGAATCAGGTACACGAAGTCGACAGAGCCGTTATGCTGGACAGCCGAGGATGGCACCAGTACCTGGTTGTCGAGGGTCTTCACCAGCAGGCGCGTGTTGACGAATTCATTCGGGAACAGCTCGCTGTTAGGGTTGTCGAACTGCGCGCGCAGCTTGACGGTTCCGGTTGTCGTGTCGATCTGGTTATCGACGGTGATCAGTCTGCCTTTGCCGATGAGCCGGGTATTGGTGCGGTCATAGGCTTCGACGTAGAGCGTCCTGCCTCCCCGCATTTGCTCCAAAACCTCGGGAAGGCTGTCTTCGGCCAGGGTAAAGATCACCGTGATCGGCTGAATCTGCGTGACCACTACCAAGGGAGTGATGGAGTTGGCGGTCACCAGATTCCCCGGGTCGATCAGGCGCAGCCCGACGCGCCCGTCGATGGGCGAAGTGATATGGCAAAAGCCTACCTGCACCTGGTCGAATTGCACCGTGCCCTGATCGTTCTGCACGGTTCCCTGGTTCTGGAGCACAAGCTTTTCCTGGTCTTCGAGGGTCTGCCGGGGGATGGCATTCTTGGCCCACGCATCCTGGTAGCGCTTCAGGTCCATCTGCGCTTCGGCAAGCATGCTTTTGTCGCGATCAAGCGCGCCCTGCGCCTGCTGCAACTGCGCCTCGTAGGGACGGGCATCGATATCGATCAGCGGATCGCCCTTGCGCACCATCTGCCCTTCGCGGTAGTGCACCGCGGTGATGACGCCGGTCACCTCCGCCGTGATCGTATCGGTATAAATGGGTGTGACGGTGCCGATGGCATCCAGATAGACGCCGATGCTGCCTTTGGTCGCGCTGACCAGCGTGATCGGCACCGGTCCGGCCATGCCACCGCGGCGGTTGTTAGCGCCGCCAGGGCCTGACGCGCCGGCGCTGTGCTGCCGGTACACCCAGACAAACAGCAAGCCGAACAAGATCAGTACGATCACCCAGATCCACAGGCGGCGGGGTTTTCTTGCGGGGTCGGCGGGTGATTGTCCCGAGGCGGAATGCGATACAGACAAAGGTTCATCCATCGTCTTTTTCTTCTCGAATGTCAGGCTGAAAATGTCAGCGCTATCTGAAGCATTTTCTCATATGCAAAATGGCGCCCGGATACTGTGTGCAAATGCCCCTATATTTGTTATCCAAGGCAAGGAAGCCCAATTCTGCGTTGAGGTTTGAGCGAGAGCCGGTACGGACGAACCGGTTTCAAATAGGAAACCTGGCGATTCGGCCAGCCTGACACACGCGTGGTATTTAATGGACGAGGTAGACCGCCCATTGGTTGCAGAAATCAGGACGGAACTGCGAAGTGGGCCGCGTCCATCCCTGGCCAGGCCTCATAATGGTAGCTGCAACGATCTTCCCCGAGGTAATTTGATGAGTGTTCCGGACTTCCATGTGCTGGCCAAGCCGATCGGCCCCATCTGCAATCTTGACTGCAAATACTGCTTTTACCTCGAAAAGGAGTCGCTGTATCCGCAGGTTGAGAAGTGGGCCATGCGCGACGACGTGCTGGAGACCTACATTCGGCAGTATATTGAAGCCCATGACACCCCTACGGTAAATTTTGCCTGGCAGGGCGGGGAACCTACGCTCCTGGGCGTGGATTTCTTTCGCCGCGTGGTGGAACTGGAAAAACGCTACGCCAACGGCAAGCAGATTGCCAATGCGTTTCAGACCAACGGCGTCTTAATCAACGATACATGGGCGGAGTTCTTCCTCGAACAGCAGTTCCTGATCGGCATCTCGGTTGACGGACCGCGCGAACTGCACGATGCCTACCGCGTGGACAAAGGCGGCCAACCCACCTTCGATCGGGTTATGCGCGGGCTGGAGACGCTTCGGCGTCATCACGTGGAGTTCAATACCCTGACCACCGTGCATCGCGCCAACGCGGATGCGCCGCTCGAGGTCTACCGTTTTCTGCGCGACAACGGCAGCGGTTTCATGCAGTTTATTCCCATCGTGGAGCGAATTGCGCACCAGGTAACCGAAGATGGACTGCGCCTAATCTCGCCGGACTTCACGGGCCAGGCCCAAGTTGCGCCGTGGTCGGTCGAGCCGCGCCAGTTTGGCCGTTTTCTGTGCTCCATCTTTGACGAGTGGGTGCGCCGCGACGTGGGCCGCACCTACGTGCAACTGTTTGACGTCAGCCTGGGCATCTGGGCGGGCATGGAAGCCAGCCTCTGTGTCTTTCGCAAGCAGTGCGGCGCGGCCCTGGCCATCGAACACAGCGGCGACCTTTATTCCTGCGATCACTTCGTCTACCCCGAAAATCGTTTGGGCAACATTATGGATGCGCCGCTGGCCTCGCTGGTCGGCTCCGAGCAGCAGCAGCGCTTCGGCGTGGAAAAGGAGTCAACGCTGCCGCGCTACTGCCGCGAGTGCGATGTGCGCTTTGCCTGCAATGGCGAGTGTCCCAAGCATCGTTTCCTGACCACCCCCGACGGCGAGGCCGGCCTCAACTATCTGTGCGCCGGCTACAAGATGTTCTTCCATCACATCGATCCCTACATGCGCTTTATGGCGGCGGAACTGGCAGCCGAGCGGGCTCCGGCCAATGTCATGCGCTGGGTTGCCGAAGAGGATGCCCGCGCCCGGCAGGGCAAGGTCGGCCGCAACGATCCCTGCCCCTGTGGCAGCGGGCGCAAGTTCAAGCAATGCTGCGGCGCGTAGACGCGGACCGGCTCCGCCGCAACGCGGGGTGGGCAGGCAGGACGCACGGAGCGGAGAATGCCCACCGGGTTGCGGCTTCTCGGGGAAGCCGGAGTGCCGTTTTCGCCGCTTTTCTGTCTGGTCCTGACGAGTTGGTCGAATTGTGAAACAATGATGATGATGTTTTCGTTGCCAAAAGTCATCCAGGGCGGCATGGGGATCGGTGTGTCGAACTGGCGGCTGGCCCAGGCTGTTTCCCGGTTGGGACAGCTCGGCGTCGTGTCAGGAACCGCGCTCGATCAGCTCATGGTGCGTCGGCTTGCCGACGGCGACGAGGGCGGGCACATGCGCCGCGCCTTCGATGCATTTCCCTTTCAGGAGATGGCAAAGCGGATCTGGAGCGAGTATTTTGTGCCGGGCGGAAAATCCCCCGACACCCCCTATCCGACGCTGCCCATGCACCAGCGCAACAGCCCGAGCAAGCTGACCGAACTGCTGATGGTGAGCAACTTTGCCGAGGTGTTTCTGGCGCGGCAAGGGCACCTGAACAAAGTGGGCGTGAATTTTCTTGAGAAGGTACAGCTCCCCCATCTGGCCTCGATCTACGGCGCGATGCTGGCCGGGGTGGGCTATGTGGTGATGGGAGCGGGAATCCCCCTGCACATTCCGGGCGTTCTGGACCACCTGGCGGCGGGCCGTCCGGCTGAGTACAAACTGGCGGTGAGCGGCGCTCCGTCCGATCAGGACACGATGATGCGCTTTGATCCGCGCGATTTTGCAGAGGGGCCGCTGCCGCAACTGGAGAGGCCCAGGTTTCTGGCGATTGTGTCGTCCAATACGCTGGCCGCTACGATGCTGCGGCGCGCATCGGGCAAGGTTGACGGATTGATTGTGGAAAGTCCAACGGCGGGCGGACACAATGCTCCCCCGCGAGGGAAAACCACGCTGGACGCCTCCGGGCAGCCTGTGTACGGCGAGCGCGACCGGGTGGATGTCGAAGAGCTGCGGCGTCTCGGTGTCCCGTTCTGGCTGGCTGGCGGATATGGCTGCGCCGATAAGCTGCACGAGGCGCTTGATGCGGGAGCGGCGGGAATCCAGGTGGGCACCGCGTTTGCGCTCTGCGAAGAGTCGGGCCTGCGGCAGGATCTGAAGAGTACGCTGGTTGCGCAGGCAGCGCGCGGAGAAGCCCGCGTATTCACCGATCCGCAGGCGTCTCCGACGGGATTTCCCTTCAAGGTGGCGCAGATTGCGGGAACGTACTCCGATGTGAACGTTGCGGAAGCGCGGGTGCGCATCTGCGATCTGGGCTATCTGCGCGAAGCGTATTGGACCGACGAGGGACAGATTGCGTATCGCTGCGCGGCTGAGCGGGTAGCGACGTTTCTAAGCAAAGGCGGCAAGGAAGAAGAAAGCGCGGGACGCAAGTGCCTGTGCAATGCCTTGCTGGCAAATATCGGCCATCCGCAGCTGCGCAAAGATGGGGTTGAAGAACCGCCGCTGGTGACCATAGGCGATGATGTGAACCACGTGGCGGTATTTCTGCGGGAAGGCGCTGAAAGCTACAGCGCCGCCGATGTTGTTGCTTCTCTGCTGCGTGGATGCGATGCATCGGCGCCCGAGAACGTGTAAGCCGAATCCGGAATGGCGGCAGTTGCCGGCCGTTTCGCACTCTCATTCCGAGCGCATGCCTTTTCAGCCGCGAGGTGGACGCGGGCACCTCGCCGGCGAGTCCCAGGACCGCGCGGACTCAGCTTCAACTTAGCGGAATCTCGAGCTTCTCAGTGGGACGCCTGCCGCCGGGCGCGAAACTCCTGGCCGAGGGCCGCAACGGCCTGCTTGTCGAGCACCTGCGCCGCCTTCGGGAACACTACATTGTCTTCAATCCGGATATGCGCGGCATAAAGATCGCGGAGCCGGCCGGTTGCGGCGAGCAGTCGTTGATGCTCCTCTCCCGGGAGCCGGCCGGCAGCGATCCAGGCGCGATAGAGCGCCTCGACTTCATCATGCAGGCCGCCGGCGTGCTGATGATCCTGCTCGAGCGCTGCGAGCTCCGCAAAGCTGCCCGCGGCCAGGAGGCGGGGAAAGAGCGACTCTTCCTCGTCGGCGGTGTGGCGCTTGCCGCCGGTCTCAAAGTAGCTGAGGGCGGCATGGACGGCCGCAGCCTCTTCGGCAGTAAGACTGCGGTTCTGCGCCCGCTCCGCTACCAGGCACAGGATGCCCAGAAAATGCTCGATTCTGCGGTGGCAGTCGACGAGCATGCCCAGGGGGTTGTCAAATCCGCTATCAGGTTTTGCCCCAATCTGAATTCCCATCGGTCACGCTCCCTGAAGCACGTGAAGTGTCGAGGCAGTTTTCACTGCCGGCAGCGGCGCCACGTACCCTTTCGGCACGTATGAGCAGCATGGCTCCTCGGCAAAGGGATTGCCGGTGAGCGCGTAGGAACGGGCGCGGGAACCGCCGCAGATCTGTTTGAATTCGCAGGCGCCGCACTTGCCTTCGAGCATCGCGGGATTGCGCAGCGCAACAAAGAGCGGCGCTTCGCGATAGATGCGCGCAAGGGGCTGATTGCGGAGGTTGCCGGCCGAGGCCGGAAGAAAGCCGCTGGGGTAGACCTCTCCAGTGTGCGATATGAACAGGAAGCCTTTGCCGTCGTTGAGCCCGCGGGGCGCGCGGCCAATGGAGTCGGGCAGTTTCTCCGGCGCGGCGGCTGCTCCCGTGCGGCGCTCGGCGGCGCGCTGCTGAAGGAAGTAGCGGCGATAGTGCTGCGCTTCGGTGGTCTTAATGTCGAAGCGGGCTGTCCTCGATAGACCATAGATCTTCGCAAACACTTGTTCGAATTCGTCGGCATGCAACAGATCATCGAGCTTACCACGGCCGGTGGGCACCAGGAAGAATACGCTCCAGAGGGTAATGCGCAAGGAGTCGATCAGGGTGACGATGGCGTCGATCTCCGCGATGTTCCGGCGGCTGAAGGTGGTGTTGATCTGGACGGGCAGGCCGGCTTCATTGGCCCACCGGACGGCGTCGAGGGTGCGCGCAAAGGATCCGCTCATGCCGCGGAACGCGTCGTGGGTAGCCGCGCTGGCGCCATCCATACTGACGGCCAGGCGCGCCAGGCCGGCTTCTTTGAGCCGGAAGACAATCTCGCGGGTGAGCAGTGGAGTGGCGCTCGGCGTTAGCGAGACGCGCACACCGGCCTGACGGGCGTGGCCGATCAGTTCGAAGAGATCGGGGCGTTTGATGGGATCTCCGCCCGTGAGCACAAACACGGGAACCTGCATGGCCGCAATCTGATCGATCAGGTTCTTGCCTTCTTCCGTGGATAGCTCCATCGGATGCCGGTTGGGCTGGGCGGACGCACGGCAGTGGACGCATGCCAGATCGCATGCCTGTGTTACTTCCCAGATGGCGATGAAGGGACGCTGGTCGAAATCGATCGGATTCGTCGGTGCGTTCATGAATCTATAAAACTCCAGTCTCCGGCGGCGGGCAGTGACCTAAGTCGCTGTCGCGCGCTTCGGCAACCGCTACCGTCTGGGTTAAAGGGTGAATCCATGGCCACCACAACTCAATCCATCCGCGAGATCGTCAGCGCTGAACCGTCGGCTGCGGCCGTATTTGAAGGATTCGAGATCGACCTTTGCGCGCAGGCCGATACGGAACTGGAACGCGCCTGCGCCGAGCTGCAATTGTCTGTCGAGCAGGTTCTGGAGAAGCTTGCCGACGCCGCGGCGCAGGCGCATGGCGTGATGGCGCCCAACGTCGAGAGCTATTCGTTGACCCGGCTGATCCAGCACATCGTTCGCACCTACCATCAGACCGTCCGCCAGGATCTGCCGCGCTATGCCGTTCTTGCGCAGAAGGTTGCGGTCAAGCAGGGCGATGAGGCTCCGCGGTTTAAGGCGGCGGCGCAACTGATCGAGCAGCTTTGCCGCGACATGCTTGCCCACATTCAAAAGGAAGAGCAGGTGTTGTTTCCCTACATCGTCCGCCTGGAAGAGGCGGCGGCAGACCGTTCGCCGGCGCCGCCCGCCACCAGCTTTCGAACGATACAGCAGCCGGTTTCCACCATGGTCCATGAGCACGATGCCGCGGAGAGAATCATGATGCGCCTGCGCCGGCTCACCAACGGATTCGAACCGCCAGCCTGGGCCTGCCCCAGGAACGTGGCCCTTCACGCGGGGCTCGCAGCCTTTGCCCAGGATTTGCACCGGCATCTTCAGCTTGAGAATGAGCTGCTTTTCCCCCGTGCCGTTGCTCTTGAGGCCGAGCTCTCGAATCGGAGTCAACAATGAAAGCGATCGCCTGTTCCGCTCCGGGAACCGCTCCGGAATCCGCCGGCAGCGCATCCGCACTGGCCGCCTGCGAACGCACGAAAAGTCTGATTCTGCGCGTCTGGATTGTGGCCGGCATCTTCTTCATGGTCCTGCCGGGAACCCTGCTTGGGTTCACAAACCTGATGGCAATCAGCGCGCATCACGGAGCCGCAAGCCTGCCTCAGGCATGGTTCCAGGGGCATGGTCACGCGCAGGCCTTCGGATGGATTGGCAGCTTCATTCTGGGAATCGGCTTTTATTCGCAGCCGGCCCGCGGCCGGTGGGCGATCCGCGCACAGGCATTATGTCTGGCGATGTGGATTTCAGGAGTGGCACTGCGCTGGACAGCGAGCATCTACGGCTGGCACTGGCGCAGCGTTTTGCCTTTATCCGCGGCCCTGGAATTCGCTGCACTGTTGCTTTTTGTCGCGGCTGCCTCACGGCACAAGAGGCCCAGTCAGCCTGTTCATCCGCTGGCAAAGCGCGGCATGGAATCGTGGATGATCTCCGTGTTCCTGGGGACTCTGGGGCTCACCGCCGCGGTGCTTTTTAACCTGGTCGAATGCGTGCGCCTGGCGCTCGCAGGAGCGTCTCCTGCGTTCCCACATGCGCTCGATCAGCGGTATCTCGTGATTCTTGGCTGGGGCTTTCTTGCGCCGGTAGTGTGGGGTTTCTCGGCGCGCTGGTTTCCGGCCTTTCTGGGCGTGGCCAGGCCGAACAGCCGGCTGCTCGTTACGGCGCTGCTGCTGAACACGATGGGTGTGATCGCCGGGGCGGCGGGGCAGGGTGGAACGGCGGCAATCCTGCTGGCCGGGGCGGCTGTCCTCAGCGGGGCGGCATTGCAGCTCGCGAGCCGCCTGAGGACAAGCGCAAAGACGCAGGGCGTTCACCCGAGCTTTCCGGTGTTTGCGCGCCTGGCGTATCTCTGGCTTGCGATTGCAGGCGCAATGGGCGTGTGGGCGGCATTCTGCGATGCGCATGGAGGAATCTGGGGCGCATCCCGCCACGCGCTCACGGTAGGCTTTGCCGCCACGATGGTCTTTACCATCGGGCCGCGCATTCTTCCGCACTTTAGCGGAATCTATCGCATCTTCAGCATCCGGCTGATGTTCGCGAGCCTGTTGCTGCTGCAGGCCGGCTGCGCGCTCCGCGTTCTGTCGGAACCTCTCGCATACGAGGGCATCGTTGCCGTGGCGTGGAAGATTCTGCCGGTCTCAGGAACGCTGGAGCTCGCGGGCGTGCTCATCTTCGCGGTCAACCTGGCGCTGACTTTTGCGCTGGGCCGCACGGCATTCGCCTCGCACCAGGGCGCTGCGCAAATCGCCGATTGATCGCGGGGCGCCGCCCGGGTCCGACTGGCGTCGAGTGACTTAAGTCCCTGCGGCAGCGCTGCGCCTGACTTAACTTTCCATCAACGGCACTCGGGGCATTCCTGAGCGCGAACTGCGAGGCAGGTGAGATTTGACAGACGATATTTCAAGCCGGAATCAAGACCAACAGCGGCAGGGAAGCCTGCTGAAAGGGGCTGAGATCCTATGGGCCACGTTGGCGGCCGAAGGCGTCACCGCGGTGTTTGGGCATCCCGGCGGCGCGATTCTTCCCGCATACGATGCATTACGCAAGTTTCCCATTCGGCATATTCTGGCCCGGCATGAGCAGGGTGCGGCGCACATGGCGGACGGTTTTGCGCGCGCTTCGGGCAGGGTCGGGGTAGCGGTTGCTACCAGCGGCCCCGGCGCCACCAATCTGCTCACCGGCATCGCTACGGCCATGCTGGACTCCGTTCCAATGCTTTGTATTACGGGGCAGGTATCCAGCAGCGTTCTGGGAAACGATGCTTTTCAGGAGGTTGACATCACCGGGGTCACTCTCCCAGTAACCAAGCACAGTTTTCTTGTCGACCGGGCCGAACAGGTTGCTCCTACCCTTCGCCGCGCTCTGCAGCTTGCGCGCTCGGGCCGGCCGGGGCCGGTTCTGGTTGATATAACGCGCGATGCCCAGCAGGCAAGTGCGGCTTTCGATTTCACCGCAGCCGAACCTGAGCCCCACCGCCAGCACCCCATGGCCGGCGTGAATGAGGCGCAACTGCAACAGGCGGCCGAATTGATTCAGAGCTCAAGCCGTCCGCTCATTCTGGCCGGGCATGGAGTGATCGCATCCGGCGCCATGGAGGAGCTGCGCACGCTCGCCGAGCGAATGCAGGCTCCGGTGGCGTTGACGCTGCTGGGATTGAGCGCGTTTCCTGCCTCCCATGCGCTGAACCTGGGAATGATGGGCATGCACGGCGAATCGTGGGTGAACCGCGCCATTCAGCAGGCCGATCTGCTGATTGCATGCGGCATGCGCTTTGGCGACCGCGTGATCGGCAGATCGACGGCGTACGCGCGGAATGCCCGGAAGATCCACATCGACATCGATCCGGCGGAGATCAACAAGAATGTCGCCGCGGATGTTGCGCTCACCGGCGATCTGCGCGCAGTGCTCAAACGCCTGCTGCCGATGGTGGATTGCCGGCCGCACAGCGCCTGGCTGAGCGCCATCCAGTCCTCGCGCGGCGAAAATGCGGTGCGCGACATTCAGAACCTGCCGGACAACGGTCATCTCTACGCCGCCCATGTGATGCACGACCTGTGGCGGATCACCGGCGGTGAATGCATCGTGGTGACGGATGTAGGACAGCATCAGATGTGGGAGGCGCAGTACTTTCGCCACGAACGCCCGCGAAGCCTGTTGACCTCAGGCGGCCTGGGAACCATGGGCTTTGCGCTGCCGGCGGCGATCGGGGCCAAGTTCGCCTGCCCGGAGAAAGAAGTGTGGGTGATTGCCGGCGACGGCGGTTTCCAGATGACGCAGTCGGAGCTGGCGACGATGGTGCAGGAGAAGATCAAGATCAACATTGCCATTATCAACAACGGTTATCTGGGCATGGTGCGGCAGTGGCAGGAGTTTTTCTACGACGGCAACTACGAGTCCACGCCGCTGGTGAGTCCGGACTTTGTGAAGCTGGCTGGTGCGTATGGTATTGCCGGCCGTACGGTGCGAAGCCGCGGCGATTTGCAGGCCGCGGTGGATGACGCCCGGGCGCACTCAGGACCGTATCTGCTGAATTTCATGGTGGAGCAGGAAGATGCGGTTTACCCGATGATTCCGGCAGGCAATTCGCTGGATGAGATGATTCGCCGTCCCGCACTGGACCGGGGATGACGGCCTGGTGCGGCGTGTGCGCCGGATGGAGCCGTGGCGTCGCAGCCGTTGCTCATCCTGGCCGTGGAGACGCCGTCATGGCGGCGTCTCCACGGCCCATACCGAACCGGCAATCCTTCACGGCATTGGCCGGAGGGCGCTGACGCAAGGATGCCAGTTGGGTCGCCGGACCGCTCAATTCCTGGCCCTGTCAAAGCGGTTAGGCCCGCCGGGGGTTGGAACGCCGGTGGAGACCGGTGCGCCGGCGGCGTGGTTCCGCGTCAGGACGTTGGTAAGGCCGATACCGGTTCCGGAGACCTGCGCGCCCTCGGCGTGCGCCTGGGTCAGCGGCGCGGTGAGGGTGAGCATGCCGCCGCGGAAGTTCCGAGACGCGGTAAGAACCGCGGTCTCGGCGTTTGCACCGCTGTCGATGGTGATGGTCTGGCCTTCGTGGAAGCCATTGACGCCCACTACGGGGATCACGGTTGCCCCCGCGGCCGTTGCCGCGCGCATGGTGGTGGCTCCCGCTGTGCCGACAGTAGCGACAGTGGCCGTTTCAAGTTGCGCGCCAGAATCGATATGGACGGTTTGACCGGTGGTGAATCCTTCCACGTCCGTGACCTTGATATTGGCCGCTCCCGCGGGTGAATCGGCGGCCAGAGTGGCCGTGGCCTGAGTCAGGAAATCGTTACAGTTGCTGTCGCTGTCTGCACCGTCAGGCGATCTTCCCGT
>JAKCDN010000375.1 GCA_021841795.1 Acidobacteriota bacterium
GACGGCCGGGACACAGCCGCCTGAACAAACGGCAAAAGCAGCCGCATCCGCCTGCCGCCCCTGAATCTCTGAGGGACCAGCCCTAAACATCGTAAAATGAAGCGCAACGATTGCATGCCCGACCCAATCCAATCCTGCCCGGCCAACGCGCATCCAGTGCGCTCCCTCGCCTATCTGGCCAGTTGTTACCCAAAGCTCTCTGAGGCCTTCGTGCTCCGCGAGGTTCTGGCGCTGCGCGCGCTGGGCATCGGCGTCGAAACCGCATCGATCAACCCGCCCGACCGCTCCGCCGAACACATGACCGACCACGAGCGGGCGGAGTGCCTCCGTACCTACTGCGTGAAAGCCCACGGCGTCCGGGGGGCGGCGGCGGCTCATCTGCGCGCACTGGCCGGCAACTTCTCCGGATACTGGCGTGGCCTCGCTTTGGCCGTCGCGCTCGCCGGGCTCGACCTGCGCCGGCTGTTCCTGAACCTGATGTATTGGACCGAAGCGCTCATGGTGGGCCGCTGGATGAAGCGGCAGGGCCTGCGCCACCTGCACGTCCACCTGGCCTCGCAGGCGGCTACTGTGGGCCTGTTCGTCCACTCGGTCTTCGCCTTCGGCTACTCCATGACCGTGCACGGCCCCGACGAATTCTATGACGTTGACCGCCAGATGCTGGCCGAAAAAATTGCCGCCGCCGATTTCCTCTGCTGCATCAGCTCCTTTGCGCGCAGCCAGTTGATGAAGCTGTCCCCTTACCGGCACTGGCACAAGTTCGCGCTCGCGCCGCTCGGCGTCGATCCGGATCTCTTTGCGCCGCGACCGCAGCGGACCGCGCCGGAGCCCTTTGAGATTCTCTGCGTCGGCCGCCTGACGCCGGCCAAGGGACAGCACATCCTCATCGACGCCGCTCAACGGCTGGCGCAGCTCGGTCGCAGTTTTCGCCTGCGCTTCGTCGGCGGCGGCCCCGACGACGATACCCTCCGCGCTCATGCGGCCCGTAGCGCCGCCCATGACCGCATCGTGTTTGAGGGCCCGGTCAACCAGGACCGCATTCGTCAGTTCTACGCGCTCGCCGACGCCTTCTGCCTGCCCAGCTTTGCCGAGGGGTTGCCTGTGGTGCTGATGGAAGCGATGGCCATGGAGATTCCCTGCGTAACCTCCGGCATCACCGGAGCGCCCGAGCTCATTCGCGATGGCGTCGACGGACTGCTCACCCCGCCCTCCGATGTGGAGGCGCTCGTCAACGCCCTCACCCGCCTGATGGACGACCCGGAACTGTGCCGGCGAATCGGCCGGAGCGGACGCGCCCGTGTCGTCCAGGACTACGATCTGCGGCGCAATGTGCAACGCCTGGCAGCCATATTTGCCGAGCGCGTAAAGAACTGAGCGCCGCCCAGCCTGGCCTGCCGCCCGGCGCGCTTACTGGCCTGCCCGCCGGTAGATCCCCACCAGTTGCCCCACCGCAATCAAATGGCCGCTCATCGCCGCTTCCAGCTCACGCCGCGTCGCTCCTGCTGGCAGGTTGACCAGAATATCGAGCGCGTAAACCCGAAAATTATAGCGATGCGGCTTGCCGGGCGGCGGGCAAGGTCCGCCGTAGCCAGGATGACCGAAGTCATTGCTTCCTTCCCTGGCCCCGGGCGGCATGCCGCCTCTACCCGACGCGCCCACGGCCAGCTCCCGCGCCCCCGGCGCAATATTCCACACCACCCAATGCGTGAAGTCGGCGGGCGCGTCCGGATCGTGCATCACCACCGCCAGGCTCTTGGTTCCCGCCGGAGCGGCCTGCCAGCCTAGCTGCGGCGACACGTCGGCGCCCTCGCAGGTGTACTGGCTCGGAATCTCTCCACCGCTCGTAAAGCTCGTACTGCTGACCCATAATGTGGAGCGCGGCTGCCCATCCACAGGCTGGGATAACTGCCGGTACAGCATCCCCGTCAGCAGAGTAAGCAGAAAGACCGTGGCGATGAAGGTAATCCGCGTCATGCCCCGGAAGGTTCGATTTTCCTGATGCTCCGGATTCATCTCTGCCTCCTTTTCGCGTTTGAGGCTCATCGATGGCGCAGCGTAGTCGGGATGGAATCGCAGCGCTCAGCGCCTGCGGGGCGGGGCGCTGTGCTTCCATCGGCTGCGAGCTGCCGGAATTGCTGACCCAAGCATACTGCGACTGGCAAATATGGGAAAGTGCGTCGCCGGAAATCCGCGCTCAGCCACGCTATAGCGGCCGGCTCTGGCCCTGACGTTTGTGTTGTTCCAGCAACATTGAAAACCGATCCACAATCTCCGGATTCTGCTCATGCCCGTTGTGCAGCTCACGCGGGTCGGCGCGCAGAATGTCCCGCGTGAGTCATCGCACCCGCCAGATCGCACCCGTCAGATGGAGTTCCCCATGCTGAAACTTCACCCCTGGAGATGCCTCCGCTGCAATCCCGGATCGATGGCTCAACGCTGCCACTCGTCTGCTTGATCTGCCCAGAGCCTGTTCCACCGCTGGGAACCCGGATGGCCCTGCAGCCGGTCAGATTGTCGGCGGTCAGACCATACCGACCGCAAAATCGCTCCGTTTCTCGTTAACTTTATCGTTGACATCATGGATCGTGACTACCTATAGTCGGACACTACAATTAATACGCGCGCTTTTCCGCCCATTTACGATCTGAAGGAGACTCATCCGTGCAGCGAAGAGAAT